>JAUHYR010000020.1 GCA_030426475.1 Bacteroidia bacterium | reverse complement strand
TAACAGTAATTATTTGAGTAATAGTATCGCTTCCACCAGAATTGCTAACAATTAACTGAACATTGTATGTTCCCGGATTAGCATAACAAATATTAGTTGGATTTTGTGATGTACTAGAAGATGGATTACCTCCACTAAAAGACCAATTCCATGAAGTAGGACTATTTGTTGAATTATCTGTAAAAGAGATACAGTCACTAGGACAAATACTATTTGAGCTAGGACTAAAAGAAGCAACCGGCTTTTGCACACCACCCGATAAATTAATATTATCTAAATAAAGATTATTTCCCCACCTTCCAATATTTCTGAAAACAACAACTAAAGAAGACTGACCTGCATAAGCATTTAAATTTACATTTATTGTTTTCCATTGAGAAGAGCTAGGTGTAAAAGAATTGGTGTTATCAGGTACCGTTGCCAGAGTAGTACCACCTTGCATCCATACTTGAGTGAATGAGCTTCCACAGTCGGTAGAAACTAAAACCGCCATTGTATCACTGTATGTGGAGTTGTATCTTGCATAAGACACATCAAAGCTCAATGACAGACTGGAAGAAGTTGACACATCATAAATCGGTGTCCATAGCTCGTCATAACTTCCTGCTGAGTTATTAGTATAATTTTCAAACCAAGCAGATTCACTACTTGTTCCGTAGCCTCCCACAGAAGTATTTTTTAACCAAGTAAAGCCATCGTTAGCTAAATCATTATTTGACCAATTTGCAGGAACAAAAGCACCAGAAAATCCTTCAACTAAAGGAAGAATTTGAGTAGCAGAAATAGTGATGTAGTTGTTTTTGGTGTGATTATTACTTCCATTTACATTAGTAGCAGTTAAAGAAATAGTATAAGTTCCGGGATTTGCAAAAACAATCATAGGGTTTTGGCTTGTAGAATTTGTAGCACCTACATAAGTTACTCCTGTTGATGGTGTCACATTCCAACTCCATGATGTTGGATTAAAGTTGGATAAGTCTGTAAAATTAATTTGTGTTCCCGGACATCCACTTTGCTGATTTGAAGTAAAATTAGCAACCGGAGCTGCTCCCGAACTACTAAATAAGTCTGATTCCCAAATTCCTCTTCCATAAGTTGCAGCTCTTATTTTTCCGGCTGTATATTGAATTTCTAATTCATTAATAATTACATTAGGTAAACCAGTCATATAAGAAACCCAATTACTCATAGTATTATCTCTAAAGTATACTCCCACATCTGTCCCTACATAAACTCCATCAGCAGAACCATTTTCATAAACCACACAATTAACAGGAAGATTTGGAAGACCTGTACTATAATTTGTCCAAGTAGTACCTCCATTTGTAGTCATAAAAACTTTATTCGCTGAGCTGTAACCTGAAAAAGTTACCCAAACTTTATTAGGGTCAGTGTTTGAAATAGCTATATAAGTTATAGATGAATTAGGCAAGCCTGAAGTTATATCTGTAAATGAAGTACCACCATTAGTGGATTTAAAAAGTTTTGTATTCTTTGATGCATAAATATAATTCGTATTTGAAGAAGCATAAGCAATTGCATTAACTTTACTGGTTGTACCGGTCATTGCTCCAAGTGTGTTCCATGAAGTACCGCCATTTGTTGAACGATACAGATTATCTTTACCAACAAGAAGTGTATTAGCATTTGTAGGGTGCATAATGTAAGGAGTAACCCAGTTACCGTTTGAATTCACACCCGAACCACCTGAACTTACAATATTTGAAAAGCTGTTTCCACCATTAGTAGACTTATCAATATCTCCGTAATATAATTCACCATACATAATATTTGCGTTAGAATGGTCAATGATGCACTCCATCCCATCACCTCCAATTACTCTAGACCATGAAGTTCCATTCACTCTATTGGTTCCATTATCTTGCCAGCCTGATAAATTTAAGGACGTATTTGTTGCAGAAGTAGATAATCGATAAAGTTGACCAATCTGTAAATTGGCACTTCTGTCGCTCCAGCTTGTTCCATTGTTAGTTGTTCTAAAAGTACCACCATCACATCCGGCCCATATAGTTGTTCCACTACCGGGTAAATAAATTAAATCATGAACGTCAGCATGAACATAAGGTGTTCCACTGGCTCCATACCAGTGTGCTATTATACTAAATGAACTTCCCCCATTTGTCGACCTCCAGATATTTACACCTCCTACAACAATTTCATTTGCATTAGTGTTAGATGCTGCAATAGCTAAATCATACCAGCCTTGTCCACCGCTTCCGCTTCCTGTAACGCTATATCCAAGTATGTTTGGTGTAGTTGACATAGTAGAAAAACTTGTTCCGCTATTTGTCGAACGATATACTCCTCCATATCCTGAAGAATTATCTGAAGAAAGTACATAAACATAATTTGCATTAGCTGGAGTAACTGCTATTGCCATTCTATTGGAAGCATTTGCAGCGGGTAAACCACTAGTCACCTGCGTAAAACTTACTCCACCATTGGTGGAAACATAAAATTGGTCGGTAGTAGCATATACAGTATTTGGATTGTTAGGTTTAAACTCTAAATCTCTAAAACTACCTGTTATAATTTGAGTCCAAGAGGTGCCGCCATTTGTGGTTCGGTATATTCCATTACTTGTAGCAGCAATTAAAATATTTGTATTGGAAGGATTAATGATTAGTTTTCGGATTGTCCTTGCTTGAGTTACATTCCAATTTAAGCCAGTAGTGTTCCATGTTGTTCCACCATTTGTAGATTTTAAAACACCTATGCTATACGTATCACTTCCATCACCATCTCCTGTAGCCAAATACATAATATTTGAATTGTTTGGGTCAATAGCTAAATCTGAACAACCAATTACAGGTAAATTATCAGTATTTAAGTTAGACCAACTGTTTCCAGAATTCGTAGATTTCCATAAACCGCCACCGGGAGAACCAACAAAAACAGTATTAGAATTTGCAGGGTCAAATCGAACAAAGTTTATTCTTCCCATTCCGCCACCGTTAGACGGAATTGCTGAAGTTGGACCTACCAAAGTCCAATTGGCAGCTTTACCATTTTGAGTGTTTTTTTTTAGATGTACATTGTTATAATAATCCATCATGGCTCTGTTCATAATGGCTCTATCACCATGAGGATATAACCGTTGTTCCATTATGTATTCCCAACGCTTAAACTGTTTCCAACCATGACCTTTTTCAGTATGGTCTTTATCTGCCCAATAAGCATTAAATTCTTTCTGAATATCATAAAAATTAGCTTCTGTGTCATTCATCATATCCACCCATTTTTGAGCACTAATTGACGAAGAAATCACAAGAAAAAGTGACGCAATAAAAATTATATAAATCCTATTCATAGCTACCATTTTTAGATATAGTAAATATACCAGGAAATAAGCATAATTTTCCTAATTGCAGCTAACAACAATTGTTCTATTTATACCCATAGAAATCCAAGATTAAAATTTCTAACTATCGTTTAAAACTTTTGGATAATTATATCCATTGGGTATTGCCATAAAAATTTAAAGAACTGACATTTGTACTCTAAAATTTTACCATGCAGCAATATTTAAATTTACTTGAACACATTTTAGACAACGGCACTGAAAAATCTGACAGAACAGGGACAGGAACAAAAAGTGTTTTTGGTTACCAAATGCGATTTAACTTAGAAAATGGATTTCCTTGCTTAACGACCAAAAAACTGCATTTACGCTCCATTATCCATGAATTATTATGGTTTTTAAAAGGTGACTCAAACATTAAATACCTAAAAGATAATGGTGTTTCTATTTGGGATGAATGGGCAGACGAAAACGGAAACTTAGGGCCTGTTTATGGTTACCAATGGCGTTCTTGGCCAACTCCCGATGGTGGCAAAATTGACCAAATTTCTAATCTGATAAATCAAATAAAAACTAAGCCTGATTCAAGAAGATTGATTGTTAGTGCCTGGAATGTAGCTGATATAGAAAAAATGGCTTTACCGCCATGTCATTGTCTATTTCAATTTTATGTTGCTGACGGAAAATTATCTTGCCAATTATACCAAAGAAGTGCCGATGTGTTTTTAGGTGTTCCGTTTAACATTGCATCTTACGCTTTATTAACTTTAATGGTGGCTCAAGTTTGTAACTTAAAGCCCGGAGAGTTTGTGCACACTTTTGGAGATGCTCACCTATACTCTAATCATTACGAGCAAGCAAAATTGCAGCTTGAGAGAACTCCAAAAACACTTCCTACTTTAAAAATAAACCCTGATGTTAAGGATTTGTTTGAGTTTAAGTTTGAAGATTTTGAATTAGTAAATTACGAACCTTACCCACACATTAAAGCTCCGGTTGCAGTATAATGGTAGTATCTTTAATAGTTGCTGTAGCCCAAAATTATGTTATTGGAAAAGACAATAATTTAGTTTGGCATTTACCTGCCGACATGAAATATTTTAAAGAAACCACCATTGGACATCATATAGTTTGTGGCAGAAAAAATTATTTATCCATCCCTAAAAAATTTAGGCCTTTAGTTGACAGAACAAATATTGTTTTAACAAGAAACAGCGATTTTTACGAAGAGGGGATTATAGTAATTAACGATATTAAATCTGCTGTAGATTATGCCAAAAAAAATAATGAAACTGAGCTTTTTATTATTGGTGGCGGAGAAATCTATAAACAATATTTAGATGCCGGATTAATAGATAAAATGTACATCACCTGGGTAAAAGCAAATTTTGACGGTGACACCTATTTTCCTACATTTGATTCAACAAAATGGAAAAAGGTTTCTTCTGAAACACGTTTAGCAGATGAAAAAAACAAATATGATTTGGAGTTTGCAGTTTATCAAAAAGTGTAGCTTTTTAATTCTGTTACTAGCTTTTGCATGCTCTAAGTCAGATAGAGATGAAGACAGGACTACTCACACTTCCGTTAGTTTAGCACTATCTGAAAGCATTATTTTTGATGCTTTTAAAATTACGTTGGCTGCTGCAGAAAATTCAAAAGGAATTTCAGATAATGGTTCTAATACCACTTCACTTTTTGGTTGTGATGCCATAACTAAGGATACAGTCTCTTCTCCAAAAAAATTAAACATTTCTTTTAATGGCGGAGCTTGTTTATTGGATGTTGGAAGACAAGGAACCATTAAATGCCTGGTAAACGGAAAAATCAATCAAGTAAACGGAAATTATTCAGCTAGTTTTTCCAATTACTATTTAAATGGCAAAAATATTACTGGTACTCTTAGCGTAACTTATAAAGGCATAAATACTAAAACCAATTATCCTTTGTATGCTTTAACGGCAACCGATATTTATTTAACCGATACCGCAAAAAATAATACATTAAAATTCAATGGTTCATTTTCTATTGATTGGACTTCCGGTGGGTCAACAATTAGTGATGTCTCAGATGATATTTTTGAGGTGACAGGAAATTCAAATGGCAGAACATTACAAGGAAATTTATATACTTCAAAAATTAAAACCGCTGTTCACAGTTTAGGAAACTGCTTTTACCCTGCTGTTGGTTTAGAAGAAGTAAAACCGGAAAATTTAATTGCCAGAGAACTACAATATCCAAGCACTTGTGGAGACCATGCCACTGTATTTAAAAATGGTGAAGAAATTGAAATTGGAATGTTGCGCTAGGCTACTTTTAGTTTAGCCATTGCAGCCTTGCTAAATTTCTCTTGAGCATACTCTAATGTAACTACAAACTTTTTGTTGGTATCAGATTCTTTTTCTGAAGGTAAGTCATACATGGCATCAAGCATAATGGCTTCGCAAATGGAGCGTAATCCTCTTGCACCCAGTTTATATTCCATAGCTTTACTTACTATAAAATCATACACCTCATCTTCTATTTCCAGCTCAATTTTATCAATGTCAAACAACTTTTTGTATTGTTTTACTATGGCATTTTTCGGCTCTACTAAAATTCTTCTTAGCGCATCTGCATCTAAAGGATTTAAATGAGTTACCACCGGTACACGACCAATTAATTCGGGTATTATCCCAAATGATTTTACATCTTGAGGCGAAACGTATTGTAATAAATTTTCTTTGTCTATTTCCGCTTCTTTGTCTTTATTTCTATAACCTATTGTTTGGGTTTGAACTCTTTTAGCGATTAGTTTTTCAATACCGTCAAAAGCACCACCACAAATAAATAATATGTTATTCGTATTAATGGTAATTAGTTTTTGTTCAGGATGTTTTCTTCCACCTTGTGGCGGAACATTTACGTCAGAACCTTCCAGTAACTTCAACAAAGCTTGTTGAACACCCTCTCCTGAAACATCTCTGGTAATAGATGGGTTATCACTTTTCCTTGCAATTTTATCTATCTCATCAATAAAAACAATTCCTCTCTGAGCCGAAGGAACATCATAATCTGCTGCTTGCAAAAGTCTTGTAAGAATACTTTCTACATCTTCACCCACATAACCTGCCTCTGTTAAAACAGTTGCATCGGCAATACAAAACGGAACATTTAAAACTTTAGCAATGGTTTTAGCTAAAAGCGTTTTTCCTGTTCCTGTTCTTCCAACTAATAAAATATTTGATTTCTCAATTTCGATATCATTCTTCTTAGAAGAAAATGGTTGAGCTATTCTTTTATAATGATTGTAAACAGCAACAGAAAGTACTTTTTTAGCATCTTCTTGACCAATAACATATTCATCTAAATGTTCTTTTATTTGAGCAGGTTTAAGAAGTGTGAGCTGTTTATTAATATCGGCATTTAGCTTAGAGTTTATTTCTTCTTTAACAATAGCCTCTGCCTGATGAATACAGTAATTACAAATATGTCCGTTGATTCCTTCAACAATTACATCTACCTCTACCTTTGATCGATTACAAAAGGAACATTTAATATCTTCTTCCTGGCTCATTTAATCAAGTTTAAAGCACAAAGGTCGGATTTTTTTAGCAAATAGTGCTTTATCGAATTATTCAAGCTTTACCAGCTTAAAATCAAATGAATGTGAAGTAGTTTCGTCAGAGCCTTTATCTTCATAGACACTTATTTTTTGAGAAACTACTTTATAACCTGCCGCACCTGCACGAATGGTATATTCTCCTTCAGGAATAGTTAAGAAATACTCTCCTTCTTCATTAGTTTTTGTTTGTGCTATTCTTTCCTCTTTTTCATTATATACTTGCACTAAAAGGTCTTCTAATTGGTCAGCTTGAATTTTTCCTTTAATAATTACAGTAGGTTTTTCATTTATTAAGTTTGCTATTGGATATTTTGTCATGTCTATTTTGTAAATATCCTTTTCGCCAAAACCATTTTTTCTGAATGTTGAATAATATCCTGTCTTTTTATCTGTAGAAAGAATGAAGTGAACATCATCAACCACTGTATTGATTGGATAACCAAGATTTACCGGTTTACTCCAGGTGCTATCATAACGCATTCTACTCATAAAAATATCATATCCTCCCATGCTGTTATGGCCGTCAGAACTAAAAAATAAAGTTTTGCCATCCGGGTGAATAAACACTTTCACTTCGTCATAAGGTGTATTTATTGAATCTCCCAAATTAACCGGCTCTGACCACACATTTCTACTAATTCTATCGGAATAATAAATATCTGTTTGACCAAAACCACCTTTAGGCTTTTCACTTACAAAGTATAGTCTATTTCCGTCAGAAGTAATACTGGCAGAGCTTTCAAAGTAGCTTGTGTTAATTGGTTTTCCTAAATCTTTAGGAGTTGACCAATTGCCCGAAGAGTTAATTTTTGAAACAAAAATATCTCCGATGTAAACTACGCCATCATTTCTATATAAATAAATTACTTTCCCGTCAGCCCCAATACATAGAGCCGCATCATGACCTTCTGTATTTAATTTACCGGGAATATTTTCCGCTGATTTCCACATTTTATTTTCTGAATCCCATTCAGATATGTAGATGTCTTCGTAAAATTTATGATCGCCTTGTAAATCTCTTCCACCGCCCTTAGTAGCAGCTCTTCTGGAGGTGAATATCATTGTTTTTCCATCGGCAGAAATAGAAGGACCATAATCATCTTCTCTTGAGTTTACTTCACGCCCAAGGTTTATAATCTCCACAGGAACAGGAGAATCCATCAACTCCTTAGCTCGTGTACACATGGCTTCATAATATTCCAAATCCATGTTCTTGATGATTTTCTTTTTATTCTTGATTACTTTTCTATACTCCTGATATGCCTCCATAGCTTCATCAATCATTCCATTTTTGTGTAAAGCTTTACCATATTCAAAGTAAAATTCCTTTTTTACTTCAGGGTCTATATTTTTTGCATTTCTATAGTATTCTACAGCCAAATCAAAACTTTTTAGTTCATAGTGACATTTTGCTACTTTATAATTAAGAAGAGCATTAGACTTTGTGTTTTCCATTATTTGTCTATACAGATTTAAAGCTGCTCTGTAATCTTTTTCATAAAATTTATGGTCAGCTTCTTTCATCTTATATACATCTTTTACCCCCAAACCATCTTGGGCATAAATAGAAATTGTGATGAAGATTAATATAACAGAGGAAATAAGTTTCATGGAATTAAAGTTTTAAAGTCTAACAAAAGTAATGATTGACAATAGCTTAAGCAATTTTTATAGATTTATTTTCAATTTGATGAACAGAAATAGTTGCTGCAACCACACTAACAATAGCGGCAAAGCCTGCTAACGTTACTCCACAAAAAGGAATTAACATAAAAATAGAGTATATCATTCCGTTTCCAATAATAGAGCCTTTATTTTGTCTCATAAAGCTTACACTTTGGGATATGGTCATTTTTCTTCTTTCAAGTGAATAGTCTGAAAAGGAGAAACCATAGAAATATGAAGTGACGAAAAACAAAATTACAGGACCAATAAACCCGATAAGAGGAATAAACGTAATGATAAAGCATCCAATCATCCAAAGCACCTCTATTAATACATTTCTAGTAGCAATAAGAATTCCTCTCACTACATCTCTCATTAATTGGTCAAAATCAAAATCATATTTTTTTCCTGTTAATATCTTTTCAGTTCGTTCTGATAAATATGAAAATACAGGGCTCAGTAAAACAATTACAATATATCCACCAAAGTAGGCAAACGTAAAAAAGAAGATTAATTTAAGTACCAGCCAGATTACCCAAGAAAGTGTTCCGGTTAATAAAGCAGCCCACCAAGCCTCTGGGTTTAAATCCATTTGAGCATTTACCCACTCCACCAATGAATCTGAAAGTGAGCCAACAAAATAATAACCACCAAAAAAGAAAATTAAGTTGAGTAGTAAGGGAAAAGCAAAAAACCACCACAATCCTTTTGTAAAAATAACATCAAGTGCTTTTCCATAATAGGTCATTGATTTCCAGGCATCTTTAATTAATTTCATTTTCTGTAGTATTTTAATTTACTAATTTCGTGCTTCTTTTTATCAACCATATAAAGATATAAAATGGATTTAAATTCACTTACAGCAATTTCTCCAATAGATGGAAGATATGCTAATAAAACTGAGATTCTAAGAAATTATTTTTCTGAATTTGCACTAATTGAATATCGAGTAAGAGTTGAAATAGAATACTTTATTGCACTTTGTGAGTTACCGCTACCTCAGTTGAAAAATGTTTCAAAAGACAAGTTCAATGATTTAAGAAACATCTACAAAAACTTTACGGTAGAAGATGCATCAAGAATAAAAGAAATTGAAAAAACGACCAATCATGATGTAAAAGCAGTAGAATATTTTATTAAAGAAAAGCTTGATGCTATTGGAATTGGAGCTGAAAAAGAATTTATTCATTTTGGTTTAACCTCTCAGGATATTAATAATACTTCCGTTCCGCTTAGCTTAAAAGAAGCTACTCTTGAATGTTACTTACCACAAATACAAGAGATAATAAGTGAACTATCGACTTTTACAAAAGAATGGAAAGATATTGCCATGCTTGCAAGAACTCATGGTCAACCCGCTTCTCCAACTATGTTGGGAAAAGAGTTTATGGTTTTTCATGAAAGGCTTGAAAAACAGTTAGAACAATTAAAATCACTTCCTTTTCCGGCTAAGTTTGGTGGCGCAACAGGAAATTTTAATGCACACTTTGTTGCTTATCCTGATATTGACTGGATATCATTTGCAAATAATTTTGTAGATAATGTGCTCGGATTAAACCGTTCTCAATATACTACACAAATTGAGCATTATGATAACCTCTCAGCCATTTTTGATTGTATGAAGAGGATTAATGTCATCTTAATTGATTTTAGCAGAGATATATGGACATATGTATCAATGGAATACTTTAAGCAAAAAATAAAGGCCGGAGAAATAGGTTCTTCAGCAATGCCACATAAAGTAAATCCCATTGATTTTGAAAATGCAGAAGGAAATTTTGGAATTGCAAATGCCTTATTTGAACATCTATCTGAAAAGCTTCCGGTTTCAAGACTTCAAAGAGATTTAACAGATTCAACTGTTTTAAGAAATATAGGAGTTCCTATAGGTCATACCATTATTGCCTTTCAATCAATATTAAAAGGGCTATCTAAGCTACAACTAAACAAAGCTAAAATAGATGAAGATTTAGAAAACAATTGGGCTGTTGTTGCTGAAGCCATTCAAACTGTTTTAAGAAGAGAAGGCTTTGATAAACCTTACGAAGCATTGAAAGACTTGACCAGAACTAATGAAAAGATTACTGCTGAATCCATTAAAAATTTTATTTCAAAATTAAATGTTGATGAAAAAGTAAAAGAGGAATTATATAAAATATCTCCTTTTAATTATACAGGAATATACTAGTTATTCTAATGTTTTGAATTTTATCTCCACTACTGCGCCATCTTCATTGTAAAATTTTATCTCTCCGTTAATTTGCTCTGTAAGGGCAAATATTAGTTGAAAACCCAAAGAAGCAGACTCTTCAGGATTAAAGTTTTCCGGAAATCCCGGACCATTATCTTTACAGTATAAAATATATTCTTTATCAACTTCTGTTTTCTTTATTGATAATACTGCATTAGAAGCCTTTCCCGTACTATTAGCATATTTTAAGCAATTGGTTATCAATTCATTTAAAATTAAACCCACAGGAATAACTGTTTCTATATTAAAGTTTACCTTTTCATCTACAAAAACATCAAATTCTTGTCCTCTCAATTCTTCATTAAGTGAAAAACGAATTGTATCAATTAATTCCAAGATGTATTCTTTTACCTTAATTTCAGAAAAGTCTTCCGTTTTATAAAGTTTTTGATGCACCAGTGCCATAGAACGAACTCTATTCTGAGTATCTTTTAGTGCTATCTGAATTTTTGGATCTTCTATCTGAGAAGACTGAAGGTTAATAAGACTGGTTATAATTTGTAAATTATTTTTTACCCGATGATGAACTTCTTTAAGCAAGACTTCTTTTTCTTTATTCTGTTTTTCAAGCTTTTCTTTTTGGTCTAAAATTTCAGCGGTTCTTTTTAGAATTAACTTTTCCAGTCGAAATTTTTCCTTTCTGTGATTTACCGTCCGAATAAAAATAATAATATAAACTATGGTTATCACAATAATTACACATGCGCCATAAAACCAAGCAGTTTGCCAAAAAGGTGGTGAAATTGTAAAAGAAAATTCTGCAGGCTCTGCGCTCCATATACCGGTACTATTAATAGCTTTTACTCTAAAAGTATAATCGCCCGGAGACAACGATGAAAAAGTGACTGAAGAAATCGAACTTTTTTTACTCCAACCTTGCCCCAAACCTTCTAATTCATAACTATATTTAATCTTTTCCGGTTGAAAAAAGGATATGGCAGAAAAGTTAAATGTCAGATGATTTTGATTATACGGCAATTTAAGGTCAAGTGGTAAACCTGTTAAAGAATCACTCGTAGTATAATAAGTTTCCCAGCCGGTAGAGTTATAAAAAACTTCTATTGAGTTAATGTTTATTTTAGGTGATATTCTATTAAACTTTTCTTTAGATGGATTGTGCTTGATTAATCCATTAACTGTTCCCCACCATATATTTCCCTCCACATCTTTTATCACTGCACTTCTATTACATTCAATTCCCTCAAATCCTTCGTTTTGCCCATAATACCTTAGGTTAAGTGTGCCTTGTGATTCAAACTCATCTACATTTAACATCATAAAACCATTAGAAGTACCTATCCATAATTTATTTTGGTCAAGCAATAATGATTTAATATTGTTATTTACTAAACCATCATCCATTGTAATTACTATGGGAATTTTATTGTTAAGGTTATACTTAACTAAGCCGTTTCCATTTGTGGCAATCCAAAGATTATTGTTTTTGTCTTGAAGAATGGCTGTTATAAATGCATTTTCTAATCCTGGTATTTTAAGTTTCTTAAACTCATCTCCTTCTTTATAAAAAACTCCTCCTCCAAATGTGCCCACCCATATTCTATTGTAAAGGTCTTTAAATAAAATTCTTGCTTCAGCATCATTAAACTGCTCACCTTTTAAATATTTTTCGACTACTCCTTCATCTCTGGTATATTTATAAATACCATTAGCGGAGGCTAACCAATAAGTACTACCATCTTTATAAACTTGGTAAAAAACATCATTAGGAATTCTGTCTAACACTTTTCCATTAGTGGCGTTAACAACAAAAAAGCCTGTATTAGTTGCCATATACAATATATTAGATTCTGTCCAAATCCCATTCCAGTAAGTACCGTATGTTGTAGGAATAAGTTGTGTTACATCATTTATATTTCCGTTAGAAAACTTATATAACCCATGTTCTAATGTTGAAGCAATAATGTTATTATTTTGGTCTTCACCGACATGAATGATATTGATGTCTCTAAATCCGCTTTGAGTTTCATATTTAACAAATGTTTCTCCTTGGAAGCTACATAAGCCTTGACCATAAGTCCCTAGCCAAATGTTTTTTTCTTTGTCTTCATAAATACAATTAATGTTATTACTGCATAGACCATTTTTTTTATTAAATAAAATAGAATTTCCATCTGTGCTTACCCTTATTATGCCAACTGAATTAATTATATACCAAGTATTTCCCCTACTATCTGCGTAAATACTTTTTACCCAAAGCTGATTATCTTGGGCTTTATAATTTTTTAATGAGTACTCTCCCGTTTCTGTGTTTATTGGTCCGGAGAATGTTCCGCTATATATCACTCCATTTTTATTCTCAAACAAACAATATGAAGCAGGCAAACTAATATCGCTAATGCTTTTAAAACCATTTCCGGCAAATTCATACAGCTGCCCGCTTATAGTTCCTACAACTATTTTCCCGGTATTCCTTACAATAAGTGAGTTCAGATTATCTGAGCTTTTCGTTAAAGTAAACTTATATGTCTTTATTTGGCCATCTTTAATGAATGAAATTGCTTCAGAGGTTAATACGATTATTTCTTCTTTATTTCTTTCTATAATCTTAATTATTGACTTTCCTGATAGCTTTTGTTCTTCAGGTATTTCAACCACTTTGCTATTAATAATTTTACATATTCCGTTTTTTAAAGTTCCAACCCATATATTTCCTTTGGAATCAGATAAAATGCTAGTAATTCTTGTATCAGGAAGACCTTCTTTGAGTCCATAGTTTTTAAAGTTAGACCCATCAAAACGGCTTAATCCACCTGAAGTTCCTATCCATAAATACCCAATTTTATCTTGTGTAATACAGGTAACCTCTGATTGTACCAAGCCATCTTGAACAGAAAAACTTTTAAAATTAAAAAGTTGTGCATACCCTTGAATGAAGAATAAAAAAAATAACGGGAGTATAATTAGCTTTTTAATCATGTACTAGAATTGTAAATATAATAATAGAAACTAAATATTAGTTTTGTAAAGTCTATTAATAACATATTGTAAATATTATGATTAAGGAAATTACTGTAAAGGAAATGAAGGAAATGAGAGATAACAATGTCGAATTTCAACTAATTGATGTAAGAGAGCCTTATGAATATGAGGCAGCTAACCTCAACGGTGAATTGATTCCTTTGGCAACGATTCCTGATAATATTTCTAAAATAGAAAAAGAAAAAACCGTTATTATACACTGTAGAAGCGGAAAAAGAAGTGCAAGTGCGATAGATTTTTTACAAAAAAATCATGGGTTTACTAATTTACTAAACCTACAAGGGGGAATTATAGCCTGGGCTAATGAAATTGATAGTACTTTAGATGTAATTTAGTGAAGCTTATTCAGATTAAAGTAATTCCTAATGCTAAAAAACCGGAAGTAATAGAAAAAGATAATCTATTCAAAGTAAAGGTTAGCGCACCGGCAATTGAAGGAAAAGCTAATAAAGCGGTTATTAAAATTTTAGCTGAATACTTTAAAGTTAAATCAAAACAAGTATCAATAATAAAAGGAGAAACCAGCAATTTAAAGATAATTAAAATTTCTCTATAACTCAGGATCCTTAGGCTCTCCGGTGTTTTTCCCTTTTCCCTTTTTGGGTTTTAATTTTTTTTGCTGTTTTAAAATAGCTTTGTTTTGTTTTCGTCTTTTTTTATCACTTTCCTTTTGATTTTTTTCAAGATGTTTTGTAGCTATTTTCGCTTGCTTTTTAGGATTGTCAAAGTGTTTATTTTCTTTATCAAACTCTTCTGCTACGATAACACTTGGTGGCTTTTTTTTATTAATCATCCTCTTATCAATACCACTTTTCTTTTTAAATTTTCTTTTCTTCCCACCCATGTTTACTTGTGAGAATACTGAGAAAGATAACATCATCACAACACAAAATAGCGCTATTCTATACCCATTATTTCGTTTCATATTCTTTATATAACGTATAAATATCCTGAATTAGTATATCCACTTCTTCTGTTGAAGTTCCATCATAAAATCCTCTTAACCGCTGGTTTTTATCAACCAAGATAAAGTTTTCTGTATGAATAAAGTCTTCGGGACCACCATCTCCTTTAGTCTTTACCGCAAAATAAGATTGTCGTGCCATACGATAAATTTCTTTTTTATCGCCCGTTAAAAACATCCATTTTTCAGTCATAGCGTTCTGCTTTTTTGCAAACTCTGCTAAAACTTCAACTGAATCAACTTCGGGCATAACCGTATGAGAGAGAAGCATAAAATCCTCTTTATCTTTAAACTCTTCGTATATTCTAGACATTTGCTTTTTCATTTTCGGACAAATTCCGGGACAAGTTGTAAAAAAGAAATCGGCAACATATACTTTATCTTTTACGTCAGCAATAGTAACTTCATTCCCGTCTTGGTTGAGAAATAAAAAATCGGATACTTTATGGTCTTTAGTAATTGTTCTTTGACTTTCATCAACAAGTTCTGTATTTAACTCATTTGGATTAAATACAGGAAGCTTAGTTAATTCCTTCTTTTTTTCATCTAAAATAAAGTAAGCAACTGTTACCCCAACAAAAAAAATAGCTCCGAATGCAATTAAAATAATTTTTCTAGACATTATTTTTCTTCCTTTTCTCGCTTCATCATTTCCACTAACAATTTTTCCAGCTGCTCAGATTCAAGTCGCTTGGCCACTATCTTTTTATCTTTATCCAAAAGGTAAATTTGTGGAGTACTAAAAATATCATAGGTATTATGATAATTTAAACTTTTTATGTCTGTAACTCCGGAAAGCACCAACTCTGTAGCCATTTTTTGATCTTTATAAACTGCTTTAGGAACTGCAACATTTATAAAGTCCATTTCCTTTTCTCTAATAAACTTTTTCCACTCAGCATTTTCTTCTGAGCTCACCGCATATACCTTAACACCACTATCTTTAAGCTTTTTATATACTTCTACCAATTTTGGAATTTCCTTTTTACAGTGTCCGCAATCAGGATCCCAAAAAACTAAAATAGTATAATTAGCGTCTATTGAATGTAAATTCTGCCATACTTTCCCGGTAGTATCTACCAAAGTTAAATCTTGAGCCACTTTTCCTAAAAGTAAAGGGTCTAAAGTTTTTGCTCTATCACAAATTTTTCTTACTTGAGCAGAATCAGCCCATGGAGTTAATCCTTTACAGTAGTAATTTAATGCCATGTGTACGAAAACCGCATCCATCCCCATTATTTTAGAACGTTCATAATTGCTGGTTAAATAAACAACCGTGTACTTAAAAATTTCAGGGTCAGCTTTAGCTTTTGACACTACAAATTCTGCCTCTTTTATTATTGAATCAGGATGGCTAATCACTAGCTGTTCAAAATATTGTTTCAGTTTGTTATGATAAACCGGGCATCTTAAAAGTCGGGCATCAGAAAAATCGACATTATCCCAAAAGTGATTTTTAAAATAATAATAATTGAATTTATCCTTATCAACTCCTTCAGATGCTTCGGGTATCTCAGGCTCACTCATTGACTTAAATAGTTTACCCACAAATTTATCTGAGTGATTATTAATGTAGCCTATCCTAAACGCTTTCACATCAGCATCAATTTTTGAAAGTTCTTCTTGGTATTTTTTCTTCTCTGCTTCAGAATCTGAAGCTTGATACTTTTCTCTTAGCTCTGCTGATACTTTTTGTTTATCGTCAAGATATCTAAGGTATTCATAAAAAAGCCTGTTTTCTTCACTTCCTTTGACTTTTAGGTTATAAATAAGATTTGCAGTATCTGTTTCAATTGAAAAATTTTGTTCATTAACAATAATCTCAAAGTATTTCATTCCCGGAATAACAACTGAATAGATACCCCCTTCTAAAGGCTTTTTACCAGTAAATTCCATATAACCGTTTTTATCTACATCAGCTGTATCCTTATAGTATTGCTTATCTCCGTAGTAATTAGCCAAATAACAAACAGTATCCTTAATACCATTTACTTTAACTTTTATTTTATATCCCTGACTAAATAAGTTGCCAGAAAAAATAGATAGGAATAAAACCGTTGATATAATATATCTCATAAAGCTTTTTTTATGTTATCACAAATTTAATACCGATAATACGAAATAAAAAGGGCTTACTAATTTAGCAAGCCCTTTAACATTAAATTAACAGTTTTATTTTGTTACAATCATTCTATTTGACTGTACTTCATTTTCGAAAGTTAAAGAGTAAAAATATACTCCGCTATTCCAGTTTGTAACATTAAAAGTTACCTGATGAACACCAGCGGACTTATTTCCTTCTTCAAGATAAACTACTTCTCCTAGTGTATTCATTACCTTAAAGATAGCATTACCTGAACTAGGTATCACGTACCTGATAGTGGTATTACCATTAGAAGGGTTAGGATAACTTTGACCAAGCATTAGCCCTAGTGATACATTTTCTTCAATTGAAGTTGGACCTTGTTTATTTAATTTACAAGGACCTATATCTTCAAAGCATACATCATCTATAGCCCATCCTTCACTGGCAAAAGCATTACTTGCATCTGACTGGAAGTTAAATCTAAATATAACCCCACCAGGATTATTAACTTTCATTCCTATTGAAGAACTGCCCCATCCTGAAGAAGATCCTGAAAAACCAGGAGGATAATTACTATTTCCGGGAGTCAACCCAACAAAAAATGTTGCATTATACCAATTAGTTGGCTTATAAAAATTAGTAGTATCAGGTATTGCTCCAGGTAAAAATCCACCTAGAATTTTCCATGTTAATCCCTTGTCTTCAGAATATTCCACAAAACCACCATCATCATTCATAGTTGTTTCGTATGCATGATTCATTGATAATTTATAACAAGTACCTGTGTCAACCACAAACATAGGAGTATATAAAGAAGATGAATCCTTAATAGGATAGTTTGCGTCTAAATCCGTCATCCAAGCATTAGGAGCAGAGTTTGCTGCATTTATTATAGCTTGAGCAGGTGTTCCTTTTTCCCAAATAGTTGTGTTTTTATAATTAAATGTATTTAGGGCAACAAAATCTGACAAAGAAGGGTTCTCAAAATTATTACAATACTGAGCCATATTACCTATAGTTGTTGAATCCATAATACAAGAAGTCAAATACGATGTATCACTGATAGGATAAACGTCAGTATTATAATTAGGCTGATATGTATAAGCTTTAAAGTTATGACATCCCGGAATTCCATTCCAAACCGTATTAAATACATGGTTCTTAAACTCTGCGTACTTCAATGGTGGAGAGAAAGTTAAGGTGTCTGTCTCTACTACTACTGAATTAATTTCTAAGTCAATAATTACAGAGCCTAAATCTCTTACACCATCATTTGAAACTGTTACCGCAACATTATACGGCTGAGGTAAAGGAAGTAATCCCGGTGCAGAAGTTCTTAAATTACTAGTAGCTGCTGTAAGAGATGGTGGGCAATTCATAGTAATATTTGTTGTTCCTCCAAATGGGCTTGTTCCTCCAGCATAACTAGTATCATATCCAAATAACTCATAGGTAGGGAAATAGAAAGAGGAGGTATAAATATATACGCTAACTGACTGATTATTCTTTAAACAAACCTGGTCAATATATGTAGAGTTTGTTACAGGATAGTTAACAGCATCCATTTGTTTTTTAATAATTATTTGACTAGTAGATTGGTCCGTAACTTGCCAATAATATGCCGTTGTTGTTGTAGGGACAAGGCTAGTTCCTGTTGTAAATTTCACACTTAAGTAACATCCATCTACATTTTCCACAGAATCCGGAACTAATGTATCATTAGATATGTCCATATCATTAGCATGAGAAGTCCAAACTCTAAACCCATATTTACCAAAGCTAGACATATTTGCTGTAAAAGTTGAAAAAGTGTGGTCATAAGTTTGGTTAGGCTGAATTGTAGCAGTAACATTTTCAGTTCCTAAAATAACCCCATTCATTTCAACAGTAATAGGAACATTTGATATTGCACTATCTCCTACATTTTTAATTCTAACCTTTACCTGTTCTGTATTACCCATCATACAATCTCTGGATGGAGATAATAAAAGTGCAGGCTCAATATCTTGCTTTTTAGGATCTCTTAGTACAAAATCATCAATTGATATACCATCTCTGTTTGAAGTTCCTGTATAAGTAGATGTTCTCATAATAAATCTAAATTGAACGCTTGGTGTCCCATCCAAGAATGTACAATCGTATTCACTTTGTATCCATCCATTAGATGACCCATTCCAACACTGAATTGGCGGGTTAGTAGAACTACCTCCATAATTATAGTTATACCAGTTGACTCCATTGGGATCATTAACAATTCCTAAGCGATTCCATGTTAAACCTTGATTAGTTGTATATTCTATAAACATACCTTCGGCAAAAGTGTAAAGTTGCCTATTCTGCCAAAAACTCATTCTGGTATTAGTAGAATTAGTAAGATTGAAGAATTGAGTATACAAAACAGCTGAATCTCTTGGTACTGAATAATTAGTAGATAGGTTTATATCCCAACTATTTGGTGAAGAATAAGCACTATTAGTTACACCATAATTTGGAGTTCCTATTTCCCATTTTAAATTGGGGTTGGGGTTATCAGCAACCCAAAGAGTATCAGTATCAAATCTATCTATATACGTTACAGTATCTGTTCGCAAACCGGTTCTAGATTCACAAGTAGTATCATTACTAGACAATCCATCAGTTGCTAAAACTGTCCATGCACAAATGTTATATGGTCCTGATGGAACAGTAAATGTTGTACTAAATTTATGAGTTGTATTAGAGTTGGTTGGTAAACTTCCTGTCCATGGTTCTGTAGCAACAATTGCTCCATTTACAGCATAAACAACATTAAATAAAGTTTGCGTGTTTTGTCCATAATTTCTTATATCTACCTCTACCGTATCTTGGGCTCCGGCAACAGTAATAATAGAAGGACGAATAATATCAACTACTCCAATGTCATTATTTAGTTTATCATAAACCTTAACATCATCAATAGCTAAATCTCCTAAACAGCATCCATTACTTTTAGCTCTAAATCTAAATTGTAAGATAGACCCATACCCCCCCAAACCTTTTTCAGCTCTCAACCATTGATTAACACTTCCTTGTTGTCCGGAATAAAATGGAGAAATAATATCTCGTACCCAGCCCGTTCCATTATTAACATCTAAATGCAATTCACCTATAGTGCTTCCCCACATATTGTAATAAAACTCAATAGTAGGATTTGTTAATCCACTAACATCATAACAAGGCGAAAAAGCAAAGGCCGTATCGTTATTAACTGTTCCACTTACCTCTAAATAAATATAATTACCACTACCTGTAGTATGGTCTGCACTTGGTCCTGTAGCACCAGCTCCTCCATTAGGGGTAGTTCCTGTACCCACAACCCATTCTCTATTATCATCAGTACCATTTATACCCTGATACCAGTTGTTTTGAAAAAGACCGGGGTTTGTTTGAGTCTCTGAACCCATAGTAAAACCATCAAATGTTTCCAAAGCAGGAAAAGCATTGATAGGCATTCCCATACAAGTAGTAGGTTGAGTTTGATTCACAATAAAATACCTAATACCAGCCGATGGTTCAAAAGTTTTATTGGCACACGGAACAGCTTTATCTTGAACCATTATGCTGTAAGTAACTGAATCTCCTATAGTCATAGCAGGAATTACTGCGGTAAATGTGTCTGTTGTAGAAGGCTTTAATGACATCCCTACTTGAATTGGTAGTCCAGCATTTACAGAATAAGTTAAAATACAAGTATCTACTCCAGATTGTGCATCATTTGCTTCAATTGTGATATTATAAGGTCCTGTATAATAAACTTGCCCATTACCATAGATTATTGGATCGGGTAATAATTGAACTGTAGGAGGAATCAACTCACAGGGAGCAACCTTAACGGTTATACTGTCCAACATCCATCCATACTTACTATTTGCTCCATTTGCATTTGCATCTATTAAAGTAAATCGTACTTTACATGTCGGTTTATTTGATAAAAGTGTAGAGATATCAAATTGTTCGTGTTTCCACCAAGAGTTTAATGGAGTTGGGGTAGCCGCCCAAGTAGAATATGCTGTCTCAGTAAATTTACCAAGTCCTGGAAAGTTAGTACTTGCTCCTAAATACTGTGCTGCATTTAAGGTAGTCCATGTAGCTCCATTATTGTCAGAAACCTGAATTAATGCAGCATCAAAAAATTCTATCTTACAGATGTGATCAAAATCTAATGTAACAAAAGTATTTCCAACAGTAGAAAATGTTGGAGTAGTTAAAAATAAACTATCATTTAAGGTAACAACGTTTGTATCGCATTTTGACCCTTGAGAAAAATAATTTGAGCTTTGTCCCCAAGCCGGACCAGAACCTGAAGATGATGATGAGGTCATCGTAACAACACCCTCAAAGTTTTCAGAAAAAACAGTAATTTGTGAAAATGATGTAAAAGCTATTACAATTGCAAAAAGGGTAGAAATTAATTTCTTCATAAGTAGTAATTTAGTTAACTATTTAAAATCTTTGACGTTCAATTTTATTTAAAGGTTGCACCAAAAATAAACATTTTTTAGTTTCTTTTGCAAGATAAAATGTTGGAAGACTAGTTTTTAATATTATAAACTAAATTTAAATTTTAAAAAAAGAAAGAAAAATGGAAAATAATTCTAAATGTTGGGTAAATGAAAGTGATAATTCTGATTTTTCAATATATAACATTCCTTTTGGAATAGTTAAGTTTCAAGGAAATTTCTCTGTTGCTTCAAGAATAGGTGATTATGTAATATTAATTGACAAATTAAGCGAGTTAGGATATCTAAAAAATATAAAAATAGGTTCCGATTGTTTCAAATCTAGCTTCCTCAATCCCCTAATGAAAAATGGAAAAGCAAAGACAGCTGAATTGCGAAAAGAAATTATCTCAATTTTTACTTCCGATGATTTAAAAAATAACGAACAACATAAAAAAGAAATTTTAAAAAACATAGATGAAGTTGAAATGCAAATGCCAATAGAAATTGGAGATTACACGGACTTCTATTCAAGTATTGAGCATGCTACCAATGTAGGAACAATGTTCAGAGACCCAAACAATGCTTTACTTCCTAACTGGAAATATATTCCTGTAGGATATCACGGAAGAGCTTCTTCCATTATATTATCGGGCAAAGAAATTCATCGACCAAAAGGTCAAATTAAACCGAATGAAGAAGAACCACCAATATTTTCTCCTTGCAGATCATTAGACTTTGAATTAGAACTGGCTTTCATCACATTTGATGGAAAACCTCTTGGACAAAGCATTTCTACTAATGAAGCAGATGATTATATTTTTGGAATGTGTTTATTCAATGATTGGTCTGCAAGAGATATTCAAAAATGGGAATATATACCACTTGGTCCATTCTTGGCAAAAAACTTTGCTTCATCAATGTCTCCATGGATTGTTATGTTAGATGCCTTAGAACCATTTAGAGTAGAAGGTCCAAAACAAGAACCTGAAGTATTGGATTATTTAAAATATAACGGAAATAAAAACATAGATATTAATCTGGAAGTTATCATAAAACCTGAAAACTCTAAGGAAAAAATAGTTTCAAAATCTAATTACAAATACATGTACTGGAATATGAACCAGCAACTGGCTCACCATACCATTAATGGTTGTAACATCAGATGTGGAGATGTGATGGCTTCAGGTACTATTAGTGGTCCAACGCCCGATTCGTATGGCTCAATGCTTGAATTATCCTGGAAAGGAACAAAGCCTATTCCAATGCCTGATGGTAGCGAAAGAAAGTTCATTAATGATTTTGATACCGTAATTATTAGAGGACATTGTGAAAAAGACAATATCAGAGTTGGTTTTGGAGAAGTTTCAACAAAAGTTTTACCTGCTATTTAAACTATGAGTGTAGCTGAGGAAATTGAGAAGAGGGAAATTTTAAATGCCTACAAAGGTCTTTTACGTTCAGTAAAAACTAGAAGTAAAGAAGACACAAAGTTAATTCGGAAGGCATTTGACGTATCTTTAGATGCACATAAGGATATGCGCAGAAAGTCAGGTGAGCCCTACATTTTTCATCCGATTGCTGTTGCAAGAATTTGTGCGGAAGAAATAGGATTAGGAACAACATCAGTAATTTGTGCATTACTTCATGATACGGTTGAGGACACTTATCTAAAACTTGAAGACATTGAAGCCATGTTTGGCAAAAAAGTGGCTACTGTTATAGATGGTTTAACCAAAATATCAGGAGTTATTGACCATACCGAATCCATTCAAGCAGAAAATTTTAGAAAAATACTCCTTACCCTTTCCGAAGATATTAGAGTAATTCTAATAAAGTTGGCAGATCGGCTTCACAATATGCGTACACTTGTTTCTATGAAGAGAGAAAAGCAATTAAAAATTGCATCGGAAACTCTTTTTTTATACGCACCTCTTGCCCATAGATTAGGATTGTATAACATTAAAACAGAGCTTGAGGACCTTTCATTAAAATTTCAGGATCCAGAAACCTATGAAGAAATCAGCACCAAACTGAAAAAAACACAAGCCGTTAGAAGTCGATTTATTAGAACTTTCTCTTCACCAATAAAAAGAGCTTTAGATGAGTTAGGCTTTAAATATGAAATTAAAGGACGTCCAAAGTCTACATTTTCTATCTACAATAAGATAAAAACTAAGCATGTCCCTTTTGAAGAAATATATGATCTCTTTGCAATTAGAATTGTTTTAGATGTAGAACCACAAAAAGAAAAAGCGGAGTGTTGGAGGGTGTATTCAGTAGTTACAGACTTTTACCAACCAAACCCTGACAGGCTGAGAGACTGGATTTCCATGCCAAAATCTAATGGTTATGAATCATTACACACCACTGTCATGAGCCCATCAGGAAAATGGGTGGAAGTACAAATTCGTTCTAAAAGAATGGATGAGATAGCTGAAAAAGGCCTAGCAGCTCATTGGAAGTATAAAGAATCCAACAACTATGAAAATAATCTGGAAAACTGGATTACAAAAATTAGAGAAGTACTTGAAAACCCTGACCCAAATGCACTTGAGTTTATTGATGATTTTAAGTTAAATTTATTTGCCGAAGAAATTGTGGTCTTTACTCCAAAAGGAGAAATAAAATCACTTCCGGCAGGAGCTACTTCACTAGATTTTGCTTTTGAAATTCATACAAAAGTTGGCGCTCAATGCATTGGAGCAAAAGTTAACGGAAAACTTGTGCCTCTTAGTCATGAATTAAAAAGTGGAGACCAAGTAGAGATAATTACCTCCAATAAACAAAAACCAAAAGAAGAGTGGCTAAAGTATGTAGTTACAGGTAAAGCAAAGTCAAAAATAAAATCTGTCTTAAAAGATGAAAAAAGAATAATTGCTGCTGATGGTAAAGAAAAACTAGAGAAAAAGTTAGAGTCAATGAAAGCAGAAAATAATCACCAAAATTTACGGGAGATTATGAATTATTACAAATACAATTCCGAAATTGACTTACTGCATGACATTGCCCTTGATTTAGTAAACTTAGATAAGTTAAATAAATTTAATGTTGAGAAAGGAAAACTAAAACACCCTCAAACAATAATTAATTCTAATAGAGATTTTGAAAAGTTATTAAAAGAAAGAGGGAAAACAGAGGAAATGTTAGTAATCGGTGAAGACATGGATCAATTTGATTACAAACTTTCACCTTGCTGTAACCCTATTCCAGGAGATGAGGTTTTTGGTTTTATAACCATTCACGATGGAATAAAAATTCATAAAACATCATGTCCAAACGCTGTTGAATTAATGTCAAATTATGCTTACAGAATTGTAAAGGCGAGATGGACAGGACAACAAAAAATTGCATTCTTGGCTGGCATAAAAATTACCGGATTAGATGGTGTAGGTATCGTAAATAAAATTACTCAAATCATATCAAGTGAGCTAAACGTAAATATGCGTTCTATTAGTTTTGATAGTAACGATGGAGTGTTTGAGGGCAACATTATGGTTTATGTTCATGACACTAATCACTTAACAAGTCTATTACAAAAACTAAAAAGTGTAAACGGAGTAATTAGTGTAATTAGAATTGACCATCATTCTTAAATCTTGTTTAAAACTTTACACTCTTTTATCATTTTTTTAATTGAATGCGACTAATTTCTTTTAACTTTGCTTCCCGGTTACAAGAAATTTATGTCTTCTACAAAATATATATTTATAACCGGTGGGGTTACCTCTTCTTTAGGAAAAGGAATTATAGCAGCTTCGTTAGCTAAATTACTACAATCCAGAGGCTTTACTACAACCATTCAAAAACTAGACCCTTACATTAATGTTGACCCGGGAACATTGAACCCATATGAACATGGAGAATGTTATGTGACCGATGATGGTGCAGAAACCGATTTAGATTTAGGTCATTATGAAAGATTTTTAAACGTTCCTACTTCTCAAGCTAATAACGTTACGACAGGAAGAATTTATCAATATGTAATTAACAAAGAAAGAGAAGGGGCGTTTTTAGGAAAAACCGTTCAGGTTATACCTCATATTACTGATGAAATTAAAAGAAGAATTCAACTTCTTGGAAATACCGGAAAATATGACTTTGTAATTACCGAAATTGGCGGAACTGTTGGTGACATTGAGTCACTTCCATACATAGAGGCGGTTAGACAATTAAAATGGGAATTAGGAAGCGGAAATAGTCTTACTATTCATTTAACATTAGTGCCGTTTTTAGCTGCCAGCGGTGAGCTTAAAACAAAACCTACTCAACATTCAGTAAAAGCACTTTTAGAGTCAGGGGTTCAGCCGGATATTTTGGTATTAAGGACGTCAAAAAAATTAAACTCAGACATCAAAAGAAAAGTAGCGCTCTTTTGTAATATTGCCGAAGAAGCAGTTATTGAAGCAAGAGATGCCTCTTCTATTTATGAGGTCCCGGTTTTAATGAAAAAAGAAAAACTGGATATTGTTACATTAAATAAACTGAACGTTTCTTCATACGAAAAAGCTGAACTAAGTAATTGGAGAAACTTTTTAACCAAACTAAAAAAACCACCATTTGAATGCACTATTGGCATTGTAGGAAAATATGTAGAGTTAACTGATTCATACAAATCAATTGCGGAAGCTTTTGTTCATGCAGGTGCAGCAAATGAATGTAAAGTAAATATTAAATGGATTCATTCTGAACAAATAAACCCTGACACTGTTGGAGAACTTCTCGGAGAATTAGATGGTGTTTTGGTTGCTCCGGGTTTTGGAGAAAGAGGAATTGAAGGAAAAATTGCTGCAATTAAGTATGTGAGAGAGAATCATATTCCGTTTTTAGGGATATGCCTGGGTATGCAATGTGCTGTTATTGAATTTGCTAGAAATGTGTTAAACCATAAAGATGCGCATTCTTCTGAAATGAAGCCAGACACAAAAAATCCGGTAATTTATTTAATGGAAGAACAAAAAAATATAAGTAATAAAGGCGGCACAATGCGTTTAGGCGCTTATGCCTGTGAAATTAAAAAAGACACCTTAGCAAGTGAGATTTACAATAGAAAAGAAATTCAAGAAAGACATCGTCATCGCTATGAATTTAATAATTCTTACAAAGCAGAGTTTGAGAAAAACGGAATGATTGCATCAGGTATAAATCCCACCAATAATTTAGTTGAAATTGTAGAAATACCTAACCATCCTTGGTTTGTAGGCGTTCAGTTTCATCCAGAATATAAAAGTACAGTAGAAAATCCCCACCCAATTTTTGTAAGTTTTGTAAAAGCTACCGTAAAAGCAAAAGAAAAAGAATTAGCCTAACTAGGTTCTTACCTTTTCTAAAATAAAACTACCCACTTAAGCCTTTGTTGATACCTATACTATATTTTTTTGTGAAAATTCATGATTAACTATTAAATTCACACCCTAATTAAATTGTACTGACATGAATAAAGAAACACTAAGTAAGTTTATTTTTCCCATCATATTATTGGTAATAGGTATTGGAATATTGATTGCTGCCGCATCAACAGGACAAGATAAAGGTGTATATATTGGAAGTCTTACTTTGATAATTGCTGGTGTTATTAGTTTACTTTACAGCTTAGAAGTTATTTCTATGCTTCTTCAAAAGATTTTGTTTGTATTTACACTACTTGTAGCTTCAGGTGTTGCAATAATGAATTACCATGTAATTGATAAAAAAATTAATTTTGAAAAAGAGGTAAAAAGAAGACAGGCAGTTGTAGTTGAAAGGTTAAAACTTATTAGAACTGCTGAGATAGGCTTTAAAGATGAAAAAGGAAGATATTCCGCAAATTTTGATGAGTTAATTAAGTTTTATGAAACAGATTCTGTTACTGTTATTAGAGCAGAAGGAACATTGCCTGATACAATTGCCACTGAAGCTGAAGCTCTTGCGCTTAACCTACCGGGTTTTGTAAGAGATACTTCCAGAGTGCCTGCCATGCAAAAAGTGTTTCCAAATGGAGTTGATATTAAAGAAATACAGTTTATTCCTTTTAGTGACAACCAGAAGTTTAAGTTAGATGCTGGACAGGTTGAACGAAACACAGTTCAAGTGCCTGTTTTTGAGGCATTTGCTAAATTTGAATATATATATAGTGGGCTGGAAACTAAAAACTATAACATAAACTTAGAAGAAGGCCTTAGAGTAGGTTCAATGACTGAGCCGACCACCAGTGGTAACTGGGAATAACATTAAAACTCATTCATTTGCCTGATATGGCAATTTCATATAAAGATTCTTCGCTGCATGAAAACAACATGCAGCATTCTTTTTTGGTGTTTGCGCTAAGTAATCAATCAATTAAAGCTTCCATAATAAAAAAGAAGGATAATAAGGTGGTTTTTTTTCAAGAGTATAAAAACTTTCATTCAGCTGATTTTGCATCAATAATAGAAAATGAAAAAATTTACCAATCGAAGTTTTTACAAACTTATTTATCAGTTGATAATTCAAGACACACACTTGTGCCTAAACAATTTTTTAGTCAAGAAAAACAAAGCACTTATTTAAATTTCAACTCTTCAAAAACTACTGAAGCATCCACAATAAGCAATGACTACATTCCGACAATTAATGCCTTTAACGTGTATGAAAATAGCTTTGCGTTGCTTAATACACTTTCGTTGCACAATGTTGTCATACTGCATCAAAACAGCTATTTCATCAGTTTTTGTCATTTAGTTTCGAAGCAACAAAAGGTTACCAATCTTTTTGTTTCATTACATAAAAATCACTTTACACTGATTGTTTATTCAAAAGACAATGAATTGTTGTTGAGCAATAGTTTTGAGTATGTAAATGAAGAAGATATTGCTTATCATTTTTTCTTTTCTATTGAGAAATTAGGAGTTGAGATTAAAGATTGCCATATAAACATCTACAAAAACGGGCAAAATGCAAAAAAATTAATCTCTATCATTGACCCATTTGTAAAAAAAATAGGAAGTAACCACAACCCTTTAAAACTTAACTTTTCCAAAGTTATTCCTCAAGAAATTATTCATAACGAATATTTATTATTGACTCAGCACCTATGCGCATAATTTCTGGAAAATTTAAAGGCAGAAGCATCTCCGCACCAAAAAACTTACCAACCCGACCAACCACAGATTATGCAAAAGAAGGATTATTTAATGTTCTACAACATCAATACGAAATAGAAGGCTCTCATGTTCTTGACCTTTTTTGTGGCACGGGAAACATTAGTTTTGAGTTTTTATCTAGAGGTGCTAAAGAAGTTATTTCTGTTGATATCAATCAAAATTGTGTGAAATTTATTATTGATGTTTCTAAAAAACTTGCTATACCTAATCATAAAGTGGTTAGAGATGATTCGCTAAGCTTTATTAAAAAAGCAAAAATGGAGTTCGATATTATTTTTGCTGACCCGCCTTATGCGATTAAAAATATAGATGAAATCCCTAAACTTGTTTTTGAACATCATTTACTGAAGCCCAGTGGACTTTTAATTGTTGAGCATGGAAAAGATACTGATTTGAGCCAAATTGCTAACTTTGACTCTCATAGAAAATACGGCAATGTAAATTTTAGTTTCTTTTTAAATAACATATGAGTGAAAAAATAGCCATATTTCCAGGTTCGTTTGATCCGATTACCATTGGTCATCATTCGATAGTAATGAATTCGCTTGATTTGTTTGACAAAGTTTATGTAGCTCTCGGTTCCAATAGCCAAAAGAAATACCTTTTCTCTGAAACTCAACGCCTGAAAATGATTAAAGAAGCCTTTAATCACCCAAAAATAGAATGTATTAGCTATGAAGGTCTAACTATAGATTTGTGCAAAAAGCTTAATGCTAATTTTATATTAAGAGGGCTTAGAAACTTTCACGATTTTAAATATGAGCAAGATATTGCTCATATGAATAGTGCCATGAACAATAGCGTTCAAACCATATTTATGCTTTGTGAGCCAAAATATATTGCAATTAACTCATCAATTGTTCGAGAAATAATTAAAAATAATGGTGATGTAAAACAATTTTTACCTCCCAATACAATTTTACCTAAGCTTTAACAGTTTTTATATACATGAAAAATATATTTCTTGTATTGTTTGCATTTTTTTCTTGTCATGTGTTTGCCGGAAAAGTGGTTTTAAAGGGAGAGGCAAAAAGCTTTGCTAATAAAACTATTGGGGTTTATCATTATACCGATTTTGTAACATTTAGAGAAAAGAAGCTAATCTCTAAACCCATTGCACAAAATGAGACCTTTGAAATTGAATTTGATACTGATGATATTTTATTAATAAAGCTTAAAATAGAAGATAAAACGACTACATTTTATTCTGAACCGGGAAAGGTCTATCAACTAGACCTAAGCTATAGTGAGGACAATAACTCATCAAAAGTTTATAACAAAGAACTCGACATAAAATTTAAGTACGCCCAACCTACCGACTTAAATGAGTTGATGATTGCTTTTAATATTGATTATTTAACTTTCATTGAAGAAAAAAGCGCTTACTTTTTAAAACAGCAAATAAAAAGTCATATCAAAGATTTTGAAAAAGAAATGCTCGAAAAGTATAACCCTTTTTTACAAAATGAATTCTTTAAAACATTTTTAACCTACAGCATAGCCAATCTAAAAGATGCCGCAAATGCCGGTAAAAAAGACTTGTATGATGATTTTATAGCCAAGAGTAAAATATTTTACAACAATTATGAGTACATGAATTTCTTTAATCAATATTTTCACCACTCGTTTAAAGAGCTTTGTCTCCAAAAAAAATCTACCGAACTTAGAAAAACAATAAATACCTCATTGGATGTACCAAAAATTAAAACTCTTATAAGAGACGAAAATCAAAAATTTAAAAGAGATAGTTTGCTTGAGTTATATCTGCTTTTTAGCTTAAATGAAGTTATTCCTGACGCTTATTTTGATAAACAAAACCTACTAAATATAACCAATAAAATATTTGAAAATACTACCATTAATTATCATAAAATAATTGCCTATAACATTATCTCAAAGTACACAAATATTACTGAAAACACTACTGCACCTCAATTTACGCTTTTTGATAAAAACGGAGAAAAGAAAACCTTAGATAATTATAAGGGTAAATATGTATATCTCAATTTTTGGGCTAGCTGGAGTATTCCAAGTCTAAAGGAGTTGAAGCTAATGCAAAAATTACATAAAAATTATGGAGATGATATTCAGTTTGTGAGTATTAATTGTGATGCTGATATGAAAAACATGCTTGAAGTTCAAAGAAAGTATAATTACAGTTGGGACTTCTTACATCTCGGGGAAAACTATGAAGTGTTAGAAAGTTACCAGGCAAAAGTAATGCCTACCTATGTTTTTTTAGACCCTGAAGGTAAAATTTTATATGCTCCGGCAGAAAGACCATCGGGTGATGTTGAAAGACAAATTTACAGTATAATGAGCGTATTATACCCCAAGAAAAAATTTAAGATTGGGCAGAAATAATCTCTTTAATCGAAGGGTAAGTATTATTTAAAATTTCATTAAAATTTTCCCGTTTTACCCATTTTAATTCCGTTATATCCTCTTCTATCTGAGGTTTTAAATTCTCATCTTGATGAGATGTCATATTATACCAATACGTTTCTTTTAGAATAGGTAACCCATTATCAAAATAAACATGGTATGTTTTAGTATTATATGAAATCAACTTTAAGTCTTTAATCCCACATTCTTCTTCAACTTCCCTTAATGCCGCATCTTCAAGTGTTTCTCCTTTATCAATCTTACCTTTGGGAAAATCCCATTTACCCTTTCTGAATATAAACAATGTCTCGTCACCATTTTTTACAATACCACCTGCAGTAATAATTAGTGTGAAGTAATTTTTAACTAACTTTTCTTCAGCTTCTAAATACAATAGAGAGCCTAATTTGTCGGAAAAAAAATCATCCAGCACTTGCTTTAACAAGAGCTCATTATTTGTTTTTATCTGTAGGAAGGAAGTCTCTTCTCTTAAAGTGTCATCAACATCAAAATTGTTTATCTCTATTCTTTTTTCTTCGTAATAAATTTTCATTTTATTCTTTCTTAAATAATATATTTGTGCAATGATTCATAATAAAGAAACAGCTCATCAATTAGCCTCTCATCTTTTACAAATAAAAGCAATAAAATTACAACCAAATAATCCTTTCACATGGGCATCCGGTTGGAAGTCTCCTATATACTGTGATAATAGAAAAACATTGTCATACCCCACAGTAAGAAACTTCATTAGACAAAACCTAACGGCTATTGTACGAGAAGAATTTGAAAATGTTAATATTATAGTTGGAGTTGCAACCGGAGGGATAGCTCATGGCGTTTTAATTGCTCAGGAGTTAGGGCTTCCTTTTGCTTACGTAAGAAGTTCTACTAAAGAACACGGAATGCAAAATATGATTGAAGGTGAAGTAACTGAAGGGCAAAAAATAGTTGTAGTGGAAGACCTGGTTTCAACCGGAAAAAGTAGTTTGAATGCTGTAGAAGCTTTAAAAGAAAAGAACGTCAACGTATTAGGGATGGTATCAATATTTGATTATGGTTTTGATATAGCTCAAGAAAATTTTAAAAAAGCTAAATGTAAATTAATCAGCCTCTCTGACTATGACCACTTGATTGAAAAAGCATTGAAGGAAAAGTATATTCAAAAATCAGAAATAGAATCTTTATCGGCATGGAGAATACACCCTGCTGAATGGAAAAATAATGTACAAGCATGATAATTGAATCTGAAAAGGTAACAGTAGAAAAACCAATAGTTGAAGTTTTTAATTTTTTATCTGATTTAAATAATTTAGAAACTTTAATGCCAAAGGATAAAATTACTGATTGGAAATCTGATGAAAACACTTGTAGCTTTACTATTCAAGGAATGGCTCAAATTGGGATGAAAATAGACAATTCTAATCCAAATACATTAATAAACATAGTTTCAAATGGGAAAAATCCATTTGAATTTAAACTAGATGTTCATCTAAAGCCTATTTCCGAAAGTTCTACAGAAGGTTATTTAAAATTTGATGGTGACGTGAATCCTTTTATGAAAATGATGATTGAAAAGCCGTTATCTAACTTTTTTAATCACCTAGCTAAACAACTAACCATTGTGCTGAAATAGAGATAAAAAAATTGCATCAATAAAAAAGGGATTCAAATGAATCCCTTTTTTTATATCTAAAATTAAAGACTATTTAACAGTCATCAATTTTTTAGTAATGTTTTTACCATTAGCAGATAATCTGAAGTAGTAAGTTCCAACTGGCATATTATAAGTATCTACATTTACTTTGTAAGAACCAGCAGCTTGAGAAGCATATTCAAATTTCTCAATTGTTTTTCCTGTTAAATCAAATATCTCTAATTTAACATTTTCTGAAGCATTTTGTAAAGCATACTCAATAGTAGTAATACCACTTGCAGGATTCGGATAGTTTTGAGCTAATTGCATTCCGTTAATATAATCATATTCTTCCCCAATAGAAAGAGCACAGTTATATTCTAAAACAGCCCACATTGCAACATTATTATCAAGCGGTTGGCTATTAGCAGTAAATACATGGCTAGTACAATACCATCCCGGACCATTAGCTACGTTTGCACTAACATAGTGGAAAGCATAATCTAACCCAGCAGCATCACCTTGTGAATCCCCAATTAAACCAAAAGTATCTCCGGCATTATACGCTTGTGTAAAATCTAACTCTAACGCAAAGTCACCACCTTGAACTTTTGCAGAAGTAGGGAAAGTAACAATTGTAAATAAGTTAGCAGTGTCTAATTGATTATATGTAATTGTTTGAGTTGCTAAAGCTGCACCTGAAGGACCTGTTTTATCTTTAACAAAAGAAGAACCATTATAGCTATGAGCTTGGTTAGCAGCCATATTATAAACATTTACAGTTTGAGTAGATGTACCGGCTCCAGAAGGTTTTTTATCAACAACCCACATTAGTACTTCTTCAATACAAAGGTTAGAAGCATTAAAGTTAGTATAACCTTGTGCTATTTTAGTGAATTTAGCAGCTGAAATATTTACACCGAAAAGTTTTCCTCCACCAGTGTAACCCCAGTTAATAGCTTGGTTTGAGCTAGCTGCGAAGCTTGGTAAAAAATTAGTGCTTGACCAACCTGCAGTATCAGTAGGGGTTTTAGCCCCATTTAATTTTTTTGAAACATTGTAAGTTTCTAGAATTACTGCTTCTTCTCCTTGAGTAAAAGTTTGAGCATTCAAACCAATCGCAACAGAAGCAGCAAGTGCTAATGAGTAGATTTTTTTCATAATGTTTATTTTTAAGTTTAACAAGACCCAAATTTAAGAATTTATTTTTAAAAAAATATTTTTTTTTATTTTTTCAATTTAAGAGACTGTTTCGTACTCTTCAATAGCAGGGCAGGTACATATTAAATTCCTGTCTCCATAAGCATCATCAACTCTTGAGCTTCCAGGCCAAACTTTAGCCTCTTTAACCCATGCTAGTGGAAATGCCGCTGTTTCTCTATCGTATTTATGCTCCCAATTATTCGCAACAACCTCAACAACTGTATGTGGAGCTTTTTTAAGAGGGTTATCCTCTTTGTCATATTTTCCATCAACAATAGATTGGATTTCAGACCTAATATTTAGCAATGCTTCTGCAAACCTATCCAGCTCAGCTTTACTTTCGCTTTCAGTAGGTTCAATCATCAATGTTCCGGCAACCGGAAAGGAAACGGTTGGAGCGTGAAAACCATAATCCATAAGTCTTTTCGCAATATCCACTACTTCAATACCAGATTCTTGCTTAAAGTTTCTACACTCTAATATCATTTCATGAGCAACTCTATTGTTTTCATTTGAATATAAAGTGTCATATCTTGTATTCAATAAAGCTTTAAGGTAATTTGCATTTAAAATAGCCATTTGAGTAGACTTTGTTAAGCCCGCTTCACCTAACATTTTAATATATCCATAAGATATTAATAATATTAAAGAACTCCCCCAAGGAGCTGCAGAAACAGCATTTATTGCTTTTTCTCCACCTACATGTACTAATGGGTTCCCGGGTAAATAAGGCATCAATGCTTCCGTTACACCGATTGGTCCCATTCCCGGACCGCCACCTCCATGAGGTATCGCAAATGTTTTATGTAAATTCAAGTGGCAAACATCAGCACCAATGTTAGCCGGATTTGTCAAACCAACTTGAGCATTCATATTTGCACCATCCATATATACTAACCCGCCATTTTGGTGAATAATATCAGTTATCTCCATAATAGATTCTTCAAACACTCCATGTGTAGAAGGATAAGTTACCATTAGTCCGGCTAAATCATTTGAATATTGCTCTGCTTTTTGTTTTAAGTCAAGTACATCAATATTTCCCTTATCATCACATTTAACTACAACTACTTCCATGCCTGCCATAACAGCACTTGCAGGGTTTGTTCCATGAGCAGACGAAGGAATAAGAATTTTTGTTCTGTTTTTATTTCCCTTGTCATGATGATATGCCCTGATTACCATAAGACCGGCATACTCACCTTGAGCACCTGAATTGGGTTGTAATGACATTGCCGCAAATCCTGTAATTTCACAAAGGTATTTTTCAAGGTTTTTAATCATTTCTAAATATCCCTTAGTTTGTGAAGATGGAGCGTAAGGATGAATGGCACCAAATTCCGGCCAACTAAGTGGCATTAACTCAGAGGCTGCATTTAGTTTCATGGTACATGAACCCAACGCAATCATAGAATGGACTAATGAAATATCTTTATTTTCAAGCTTTTTAATGTACCTCATCATTTCTGTTTCGGAACGATAAGTGTTAAAAACAGGATGAGTTAAATAAGGTGATTTTCTAATCAGAGAATCAGGTAAAATAGTATCATTTACTATTTCTTCCAGTTGAGTAGATGATTTTGATTGAGCTGAAGCAAAAAGCGCTAATAAAAGATTAACATCTTTAAGAGCTACAGTCTCATCAAAACTAATACATACTGAATCATCTAGATATCTTAAATTAATTTCAGCAGCTTGAGCCAAATCTTGAACTCGTTCAATTTGGTCATTCGACAATTCTACTTTTATTGTATCAAAAAAGTTTTCTGTTGCAACATTATAGCCCAAACCAACTAACCCTTTTTTAAGAGCAATTGTTTTTTGATGAATTTTAGTAGCTATTTCCTTTATTCCTTCAGACCCATGATAAACAGCATACATTCCTGCCATTACAGCCAATAGAACCTGAGCAGTACAAATATTTGAAGTAGCTTTATCTCTTTTAATGTGTTGTTCTCTTGTTTGTAAAGCCATTCTAAGAGATTGTTCGCCTGTTCTGCTTTGAGTAACCCCTATAATTCTACCCGGAATACTTCTTTTATATTCTTCCTTGGTAGCAAAATAAGCAGCATGCGGACCTCCAAAACCCATCGGAATTCCAAATCGTTGAGTAGTTCCAACAACAGCGTCTGCGCCCCACTCTCCCGGAGGTGTTAAAATGGCCAAACTCATAATATCTGCAGCCACCACAACTTTTACTCCTTTTCCGTTACATTCTTTTACTAAACCGGAATAATCATAAACATCACCATATTGGGCAGGATACTGTAGCACACATCCAAACACTTTATCCGTCAATTCAAATGAAGTGTGTTTTTGAATAACTAGCTCTATCCCTAAGGCTTCCGCTCTGGTTTTAAGAATAGATATGGTTTGAGGAAAACAATCCTCAGAAACTAAAAACTGATTTGCTCCATTGTTTTTTTGGTCTCTTGTTCTGTCGCCATAAAACATTAGCATTGCCTCAGCGGCAGCTGTGCCTTCATCAAGCAATGAAGCATTTGCTAACTCCATTCCGGTCAAATCAGTTACCATTGTTTGAAAATTCAACAATGCTTCTAACCTTCCCTGAGCAATTTCAGCTTGATAAGGTGTGTAAGCTGTATACCAACCCGGATTTTCAAAAATATTTCTTAAAATAACTGATGGAGTAATTGTTCCATAATAACCTAAACCTAAATAAGGTTTAAAAACTTTGTTTTTTTGAGCAACCTCCCATATATGTTTTAAATATTCTTGCTCATCCATAGGAGCCGGTAACTCCAGTGACTTCTTCAGTCTGATTCTTGGAGGGATTGTTTGGTTAATCAACTCATCAACTGAGTTAACTCCTATTGTTTTCAACATTTCTGCCACTTCTTCTTCTCTTGGTCCAATGTGGCGTGAAGCAAAATCGCTTAAACTCATTCTATAAAATTTAGGGGGCAAATATAACTACAATTAATGACTGCAAAAAGCCTAATTTTTTAATGTTTTATAAATTCATGATAAATCTCAATTCTAATATTTAATTGCTTTTTTGTTACTTTCGGCAAACTTTTATTTTTTACCATGCAATCCTTTGAAAATTCAGCAGAATTTGCCGCCAAGCAAGACCAAGCAGACCCTTTAAACAACTATAGAAGCGAATTTATTTTTCCTCAACATGAAGGAAAAAACTGTATCTACTTTACCGGAAATTCTCTCGGATTAATGCCAAAGTCTGCAAAAGATGCTGTGCTACTTGAGCTTGAAGATTGGGGAAAATATGGAGTGGAAGGACATTTTAATTCTACTCATCCATGGTTTTCTTATCATGAAATGTTTAAACAACCATTAGCTAATTTGGTTGGTGCAAAACCTTTAGAAGTAAATGCGATGAACGGCTTATCTGCCAATCTTCATTTTTTATTGATTTCTATGTATAGGCCAACAAAAGAAAGGTATAAAATTATATGCGAAGCAAAAGCATTTCCTTCCGATCATTATATATTACAAAGTCACGCCAAGCTTCATGGCTTTAACCCAAAAGATGCAATTATTGAAATATCGCCAAGAGAAGGAGAACATACCATTAGGCATGAGGATATTATTCAAACAATTAAAGAGCATAATGGCTCATTAGCAACTATAATGATTGGAGGCGTAAATTACTATACCGGACAAGTTTTTGATATGAAATCCATAACTGAAGAAGGGCATAAAGTAGGTGCAATAGTTGGTTTTGATTTAGCGCACGCTATTGGAAATGTAGAGTTAAAGTTAAACGAATGGAAAGTAGATTTTGCTGCTTGGTGTAGTTACAAATATTTAAATTCAGGACCGGGAAGTGTTGGTGGTATTTACGTTAATGAAAAGTGGGCAAACAGTCCTGAGTTACCAAGGTTAGCCGGTTGGTGGGGATATCCGGCAAAAACAAGATTTCAAATGTTGCCCGATTTTATTCCGGCAGAAGGTGCTGATGGTTGGCA
>JAUHYR010000019.1 GCA_030426475.1 Bacteroidia bacterium | reverse complement strand
GCTTTCCCACATCTCTAATAAAATCTAAAAATTTAAAATCTTTAAACCAATCGTAATTGTTTACAATTTGAGCAGAGTTTTCACCGCAATTAAAATCTAAGAATTTTTCAAGTTGAGCCTTTTGACAATCTAGGTTATGCTGTAATTCTTCTTCTGAAAGTAAGTTTCTTTCAGCACTTTTTCCGGAAGGGTCTCCTACCATTCCGGTTGCACCACCAACAAGCGCAATAGGCTTATGACCGCACTGCTGAAAATGAACTAGTGTCATTACCTGCACCATATTTCCCACTCCCAAGGAATCTGCGGTCGGATCAAAACCAATGTATCCTTTTGCCATGCCTTTAGAAAGATATTCCTCCGTACCGGGCATAGAATCATGTAACATATTTCGCCACTTCAATTCTTCAATAAAATTCTTCATTGCTTGTCAATTTTGGGTAAAGATAAGAAGCCATTTGATAATATATTTTAAATCGTTTAAAACACTACTTTTACATCGTGAATTTTGTTACCGGAGGAACAGGCTTATTGGGGAGTCATTTACTTTTTAAACTAGTAAATGAAGGACAAAATGTTCGGGCTTTATACCGTTCAAAATCTTCTCTTAAAGAAGTTCAGCAAATTTTTAACTACTATCAAAAACCTGAACTTTTTGAAAAAATTGAATGGGTAGAGGGTGATATTTTAGAAGCTGATTTAATCTATGAACAAATACAAGGATGCGAAAATGTCTTTCACTGTGCTGCAATAGTTTCTTTTAACCCCAAACACAGAAAAAAACTATTTAAAGTAAACATTGAAGGAACTGCTAATATTGTGAATGCATGCATTGAAAACAAAGTGAATAAACTTTGTTACGCCAGTTCAGTAACTACACTTGGAACGCCTAATATAAATGGTGTTATAGATGAGAAAAGTAACTGGAAAGAAAAAAAGAAACCCAGCAACTATTCTATTAGTAAATATTATGCCGAACAAGAAGTATGGAGAGGAACACAGGAGGGTTTAGACAGTATCTTAATTGCACCTAGCATGATTATAGGCCCGGGAAATTTTGATAAAGGCAGCTTGGCAATTTTCAAAAGGGTAGAAAAAGGTTTAAAATATTATACAAATGGAAGTACAGGAATAATAGATGTTAGAGATGTTTGTGATATTATGCTTAGCTTAATGAAAAAAGATATTGCTAATGAAAAATTTTGTCTTGTTTCAGAAAACATTTCATTTAAAGATTACTTTGAAATCATTGCAAAAGAACTTAATGTAAAACCTCCAACTAAATTGGCGGGTAAAACCGCAACAAAAATTGCTTGGATTATAGAAAAAATAAAGACTATAATTACGGGACAAGAACCTGTAATAACTAAAGAAACATCTAAAATTGCACACGCAAAAGATGTTTACTCAAATGAAAAAATTAAATCCATATTGGATTATAATTTCATTCCTGTAAGGGAAAGTATTGCTGAAACAGCCTCTTACTACATAATCAGAAATAATCATTAATTTTGTGGAGGTTTGAGAACAACTAATACATATAGAGTTCTGTTATCCAGTCTTTTGCTGGCAGTATTTTCCTTTGTTATTCTTCCCATTAAGTCTTTCCATCATCACGAGCATACTGAAATTCATAGTGATTATGAAAGTAACTATCAAAATGCTGAAGATGAAGATTGTACTATTTGTGATTTTCATTTTGAAACATTTTCAATAGATTTTTCTAATCAAAATATCTCCCAAGAAATTACTACTGTATTACCATCAAAAAAAGTAATTTCTTCTCCTCACCAAAATACAATTTCCCTCAAAAGTTTACGAGCACCACCTTTAGTTTAACCTTAAGCAAACTCAATTCTTGAGTTAAAATTTTAAGTCATAAACTAAAATCAAAATTATCATGAAACGTTTTTTAACGTTGTTTTTGATGCTAGTTAGTTTTCTAATTATAGCACAGAAACAAAACAATTGTAACTCCTCTTTAAGCGGAAAAATACTGGATGAACATAATAACGAGCCTCTTGCTTATGCTACCATCTATATAGAAGAATTAAAGAAAGGAGCCGCCTCAGATGTAGAAGGCAACTACCACATTAAGAATATATGTGATGGAAAATACAAAGTAATCATTACTCATATTGGCTGTGAGCCTGTTATTCAAAAAGTAGAGGTAAAAGGAAACACTATTTTGAATTTTTATCCGGAGCATCATGCCCATGAGCTAGGTTTAATGGAAGTGATAGAGGAGAAACCAAAAGAATTATCACCTCAAACTATTTTATCTATTGATAAGAAAGATATTAATAAGCTACCTATATCAGATATTGGTAAAGCTATGGAAAATGTGCCCGGTGTTAGTAATATAAGTTCAGGTTCTAATTTTAATAAACCGGTAGTAAATGGTCTTTATGGTAATAGAGTTTTAATTCTTAATAACGGAATAAGACAAGAAGGGCAACAGTGGGGGTTAGAACATACTCCAGAAATAGATCCTTTTTCTATTGAAAAAATCCAAATTGTTCAAGGAGCTAACAGTGTTAGATATGGTTCTGATGCGTTAGGTGGAGTAATTTTAATAGAACAAAAAGAACTACCCGACTCAGCCGAAATCAATGGAACTATTTTTTCTGGCTTTCAGAGCAATGGTAATAGGGTTACAACTAACGGAATGCTTGAAGGTCAATTCAAAAAGACAAAAGGACTGAGCTGGAGAGCCACAGGAAGTTATAACAAAAGTGGGAATCAGCGAACACCTGATTATTATTTAGATAATACCGGAAGTATTAATTACAACTACACTTTTACAACAGTTTTTAAAAGAAAAAAAGTTGAACTAGAAGCTTTTTACTCTTCTTTTAATTTAGAAAGTGGGATTCTTTCTTTTGCTCATTTTGATAATATTAATGAATTTAACGAAGCGCTTGAGTTAGGAAGACCCTTAGAAAAATTTGACTTTGATTACCATTTTGATGCTCCTATGCAAAAGGTTAAACATGATGCTATAAAAACATCTGCTAAGTTTAAACTGGGCAACAAATCAGAATTGAGTTTTCTTTACGCATATCAAAATAATAATAGAAAAGAGTTTCATGGTGAACATAATGAAGATGAACATTTTCATGAAAATGAGACATTACCTGAATTAGAATTAAATTTATCTACACACCAATTTGATATTTCCTATACCATTGACTGGAGTAAAAAATTTAACTCAGCTTTTGGGTTGAATGGTATTTATCAAGAAAACAAGGGTAAATACGAATACTTAATTCCTAACTACTATTCTAATAATGGAGGAATATTTACTATTCATCAGTACAAAATAAATAAAACGCTTATTGAAGCAGGTGTGAGATATGATATAAAAAACTTAGAAGCTCAAGCACAAACATCTGATTCGACAACAGAAGAATTTACCCGACAATTTTCTAATGTTGCTGCTACTCTAGGTTGGGCTCAAAAAATAGGAAATAGCTTTTCTGTTATCACCAATCTTGGAACTGCATGGAGATCGCCATCTGCTTATGAATTATTTAGTAATGGAGAGCACTTTGGTGCTATTTCGTTTGAAATAGGAAACCCTAATTTAAAACAAGAGATTGCATATAATTCATCCCTTTCGTTACAGTTTCAAAAAGAAAAAATTACCATTAACCTGAATAGCTTTTACAGTTATATTAAAAACTATGTATACATTGACAACACTTCCAAATTAACTTTTCAAGATAGTAGCGTTTTATTTACATCCTATTTTTTAAGTGGTAATGTAAACCTCAGTGGAATAAATGGGTTTGTAAGATATTATCTTACCCCATCATTAAGCCTTACCACAAAAGCAAGTTTTGTGAGTGCATATAACGAAACTGTTAAAGATTTTGTGCCGCTTATACCTCCTGCTAGATTTGATAATACATTAGAGTATTCTTTTAACGACTCCAAAAAGATGAGAGGAAGTTATTTCCAACTTAATGTGGTACATGTTACTCAAAAAAGTAATCTTTCAAGAAATGAACTAACTACTTCTCCTAAAGATTATACGCTAGTTAGTTTGTATTACGGCACGTCTATTTCAGTTGGAAAAAACAAACTTAAAGTCGCAGGAGGAATAACAAACCTCTTAAATACAAGCTATAAAAACTATATGAATCGTTTAAGATATTTTGCTCACGAGCAAGGGATAAACTTTAGCTTAAGAGTCAGCTTTGAATTTTAGAAAAAGAGAGCTCTGATAGAGCTCTCTTTAAGAAATTATTGAACTACTATTCTTCCCGAGTTATAGCCAAATTCAGTTTTGATTTTGTATAAATAAATTCCTGGAGACAATTCTCCTAAACCGATTTGCTTGAATGTTGAATTTATTTCATTATAAAGAACTTCTTGTCCATACGAATTGTAAATAGATATTGAATGTATTTTGTTTAGTGATTCAATTTTAATAAACTCATTAGCAGGATTAGGGTAAACATTTACTTCAGTTGTAACTGTATTTTCATTAACTCCTGTATAAGTACAAATTCCTTTTTGACAGTTTGTAATAGAGGAAGCTATATAAGAAGATACATTTATTATTCCGAAACTACCAAAGTTAGTTGAACATAAATCAAGATTTCCTGTAATACTACTTTCACTTACTGTTATCATTGATTGAGCACAGAAATTACCGAAGCCTTGAAAATATGTATGATCTAATGTAATTGTTCCCCCAATAATTGCCCCATCATTCTTGCTAATTTGAGTAGTATCATTCCCTGTTGTAATTGTCACTGTTGATCCCTGTATAACTCCACTTGTAGAATTAATTAATCCGTCATTTGAGTTAAGTTTATTATTTATAACAATAGTAATTGGACCCAAAGGACTATTGATTAAATCATAATTATAAACACTACCTTTTTCTGCAATTAAATCTATCATAGTATTTGTTCCTGAAGACAATACTTTTTTATAATTTATTATATTTCCTGTATTTCCTGATGAAATGGAAATTTGATTATCATTAATAGAAGAAATAGTTGCCTTGTTTTGAACATCTCCGTCATTTGTTGATAGAATAAAATAGTTGCCAGAACCAATTGTAATATCTCCATATTGAAAGGCATTACCTCTATCTTCTACCACTATTCTAAAATCGTTCGAATCTAACATTGAAACTTGCCCTATATTCTTAAACTCTTTGTGACTAATTATCCAGCAAAAACTGCTACTTTCAACAATTACAGTATTATTAAAAAATACTCTTTGATAGGTTGCTGAGCCAATATTAGTTTGAAATGCCGCTCTATTTTGTATTTTTAATTCTCCGTTTACTATAAAAGTCGGAGTATCTGAAGGTGAAGGTTGTGCCGTTAAAAAAGTATCTAAACTTGTAATTGTAAGCTTTGCTCCTTGGTTGATTGAAAATTTATTCTTTACAAAATAAAGTTCTTCTTGATTGTTGTCAAACAATACATCATGTTTAATTGTTATACTATCTATTGCCTGAATAGCTGGTATTATAGTGGCTGGAGGAATGTTTCCGTTCAACCAAGTTGAAGAGCTATGCCAATTTCCATTTGCAATGGTTTGATATTGTGCTTTTATATTAGAGCTTATACCTAAAGCCATAATTAAAATAAAATAGTTAAAAAGTGTTTTCATAATTTTTATTTTTTAATTTGAAGCAAAAGTATAGCGGTTGGTACTTTTGTAAAACATATATTTATGTAGTTTTAATACCTACATAATTATGTAGGTTTTTTATAAAAAGCCTAAATCAATGGCTTTTTGTATAAGTTCAATTGCATTTTTTGCATTGAGCTTGGATAATAAGTTTCTTTTATGAAAAACTACAGTATGTGGGCTAATGAAAAGTTTATCGGCAACTTCTTGTTGAGTTAGCCCTTTGGCAATAAGCATTAATACTTCTATTTCTCTCTCTGAAAGTTTTATATTAAATTTTGAAATTTCGTTTTCGTTTTTAGATAAATTATCTAGTAAAGCTTCTTTAATGGAATTACTATAATATTTTTCTCCGTTTGCTATTTTATATACTGCCTGTATTAATTCTTCTTTATCAGTATCTTTCAGTAAATAACCAATTGCTCCTGCTTTAAGAATTTTTGATACTACTGAGGTTTCATCATGCATACTCAAAGCTAATGTCTTTGTATTAGGGTATTTTTCGGTTATTTCAGATACTAGTTTAAATCCACTATAATTAGGCATATTAATGTCAGTAATTAAAACATTTACAGAAAAGTTTTGAAGCGCTTCCAATAATTCAATATGAGAATTAGTAACAGCAACAACTCGTATCTTATCTTCTGTGGAAAGAATTAGCTTTACTCCGTCAGCAAAAACTTTATGGTCATCAATAATTGCAACATTAATCTTTTCCATAAATTATACTTTAAACTCAATTAAATATGTTGTGCCTTTATCCATAATACTATCTAGAGTAAGCTTTCCATTCATTGTTTTAACCCTATCTTTTATGTTTTTAAGACCAATTCCTTCTTTGCTGGCTTTAACATCAAAGCCAATTCCATTATCTTCTATACATAGAGATAGAAGTTTGTTATTACATAATATGCCTATGTTTATATGTGTAGCATTAGAATATTTTACTGCGTTTAATAATGCCTCTTGTACTATTCTATATATATGATGCTTATGTTCTATATCTATGCTATCCACTTCTTCTTCAGGAAAAATGTTTAAATCAAACCTTATACTTGTTGATTGCCTATGTTTAGCAATGATAGATTCTAGAGCACTTAATAGTGATGATTCATAAAGTGCCGGAGAATAAAGGTTGTGAGATAATTTTCGTACATCTGAACAAATCTGTGATAGTTTATTCTGGTATTCGATTAAACTCTTATTATTAGTAGCGCTCATTTGCATTTTTAATGCAGATAATTCACTCCCTATTCCATCATGAAGCTCTAAGGCGTATCTTTTCTTTTCAGCCTCTTGTCCTTCAATAACCCCTTTTTGTCTTTCAATAAATTTATTTTTTTCTGAGATTTTGAGTTTATTTCTGTACCTACTATAAAGCCATAAACCAACAAGTATTATCATAACCATTATAAAAACAAACATGTACTTAATATTATTTGTTTTTCTAATGTTTTCAGTAAGTTCTATTTTTAAGAGGTCGTCTTCGGCTTGCTTCTTTGCAACTTCATAGTCTATAATTAAATTAGAAAACCTAGCTTTTTCTTTTACTTTTAATATTGAGTCATTAATTAAGTTTATTTTTTGTGAATATATTAATGCTTTTTTATAATCTTTAGTTATCTCATATATTTTTTGATAGTTTGTATAAATAGATATTAAGTGATTTTGATTACCACTAAATGAATCAATAGATTGTTCTAATTGTTTATTAAGATTTAAAGCTAAAGCTGTTTTATTATCACTTGCAAGTACAAAAGCCTTATTAATTAATAGTTGAAATTTACTTTCAATTTTACTATTTGGTATTAAAGCTAAAGCACTATCTATATATTTAATCGATTTTGGATAATCTTGTTTATACTTATAAAATACTGACAAGTTTCCATATATTTCAATTATTGAGCTGAGGTATTTTGTTTGTTTTGCAATTTGTAAAGCATTATTGTACAATTTTTCCGCCTGGTCATATTGACTTAATTTTCTTTTAGTTATAGCCCATTGATTTAGCCCCCTAACAATCCACAAACTATCTTTAATATTTCTAGCCATTTTTAATAAACAAGTAGAAATTGAGTCTGATAAATTAAGATTTCCAAACGATCTATAAGCCTGGCCAATATTATCATAATGTAATAAAATAGCAGAAGTATCTGCATTTTTAGTTGAAATTTTTAATGCTTCTTCCATATAAAAAACCTGTTGATCATACTCTCCTATTTTTCCATAGATATGGGCAACATTGTTATATACTATCATTCTTTTTTCCTCACTCGCATTTTTAATAATGTTTAAAACAGGTTTATAGAGGTATAGTGCCTGTAAAAAATTTTGTTTATTAATATGCATGGAGGCTTCCATGTTTATTATTCGTATTAAGTTGTCAGGATTGTTTTCTCTTCTTCTAATTCGCTTTAATTCCTCTACAATATATTTAAACTCATAGTAAACACTATCATCCTGACTAAGAACATTTGAATTAAATATTGTTAAACGACCATTGTTTTCTGGAATATAGTTTCCAAACATTTTTTCGGCCAATTCATATAAAATTTCTTCTAATATTTCTGCTCTAACTGAATCAACGGTTTCAGTGGTTAATCTTGAGTATAAACTATCTTTTAAATTGCTTGAAAAAAGTTCAACTTGAAAAATGACTATTAATACTATTAAAATTATAAACTTCATAGAGTTTATTTAATCAACCTGTTCCAATAAAGGATGTTCATTTAATTTGGCTTGCTCTTCGGTCATTTTGGCAATGGCTTTTTCATAGATTTGTTCCATTTCATCGGGTCGTTGAGTATAGTACTTTAAATTTTTATCTAATAGCTCTTCAGAAAGCTTGTGCTTTTCTAAAACCGATTCAAAAAAGGCATTGGTATGGATAGAATCAATATTATGCCGATTAGCTTTGATGGCTCCGTCAATTAAATTCAAATCAATAATTATTTGGGTCATCTTTTCTTCAGAAACAATATCTGCGTCTTTAGGCATATTTTGCTCTAAAGGTTCTGCTTCACAAGAGTAAAATAAAACTAAGATTGGCAATAACTTAAGGCTTGATTTTATATATTTTTTATGAAACAACATATACAAAGCTAAAGTAATTTTTTAGGTTTTCCTGCTATAAAATCTTTTAAATAATAAGGTTCAAAGTAGGCAACATCTTCAAACTCTTTTCGCAAAAAATTATCTGTAGCTAATTCTACCATATGCTTAGCCGAAGGTTCTATATTTTCAACAAAAATTGCATTATCAAAAGATGAAAGTAGTTCTTTACATTTTGTCATCCCGTCTCCAAAAAAGCAAACTTTTTTCGCTTTTAAAAACTTACTGTATGTTTCTTCATTAACAATATCGGCATTTACTTTTCTGACAACATTCAAGTTTTTATCGAATAATTCTGCATACACTTCCATCCTACGTGCATCAATCATCGGGCAATATAAGTCTGCTTCTATGCCTTGTAAAACAACTCCGTTGGTCATATTTTTAAGAGTATCCACAGAAACTAAAGGAATATCTAGTGCAAAACAAATTCCCTTAGCAGAAGAAACCCCTATGCGCAAACCGGTATAAGAACCCGGCCCTTTGCTCACCGAAACAGCACTTAATTGTTTAAACTCAACTCCAGATTCTTCAAGAATACTTTTGATAAAAAGACTTAGGTTTTCGGCATGAGTGTATTTTCCTGTTTCTTCTTTTAAAGCTAACAGTTTACCGTTATCTGACAAACTAACCGAGCAGTTTTGAGTAGCAGTTTCTATATGAAGAATTAGTGACAAGAGGTAGGCTTAATCTTCTTTATCGTAAAGTCTTTCTTTATCTTTTATTTCAAGATATTTATTGTGTTCTATTTTTTTAGAAATAGCAGCATAAGGACCTGCCACAATTTCTTCACCTTCTTGCACACCTTCTATCACTTCTATATACTCTGTATCCTGAATACCAGTTTTTATATAACGAATTTTTGCTTTTCCGTCTTCCACCACAAAAATACATTCTTTCATTTCCGCTTCATTTTGTTTTGATTTTTCAACTGCCGTATCCACTCTCATAGTAACAGCCTGAATAGGAATAGATGGAATTCCTTTTTTATGGTCAGTTTTAATATCTACAGTTGCAGACATTCCCGGTCTAAAAGGAGAAAGATGTGGTTTTTCTTTATCAATTAAGTCTTCGTAAGAAGAAGGAAGTACACTAATTTTCACTTCAAAATTGGTTACTTGATCCATGTTCATACCATCTGTTTTAGCAGAATTTGCAATTTCGGTAACTACGCCAAAAAACTGTCTGCTTAAATATGCATCTACCTCAATTACTGCTGTATCTCCAATAGAAACTTTTACAATATCATTTTCGTTTACTTCAACATTAGATTCCATGTTTTGTAAATCGGCTATTCTCAATAGTTCGGTTCCGGCCATTTGTAATGTTCCTACTACTCTTTCTCCAACCTCAATATCTAATTTAGATATGGTCCCATCGCTCGGAGCATAGATAACGGTTTTTCCAAGGTTTTCTTTGGCTTCTTTAAGTGTAGCGTAAGCACTTTGCACACTAAACTCAGCTGCAATAACAGTTTGTTCTGCCGCTTCAAATTCTGCTTTTGAAGAATTAAAACTTGCTAAAGCATTATCAAATTCTGCATCAGAAATTGCTTTTTTTTCATGAAGTGTTTTGTTTCGGTCAAATGATTTTTTTGCATTATCGTACTGAGCTTTAACTTGGATTAACCTTGCTTTGCTATTGGCTAAATTGGCTTTAATATTATTTAAATTAGCTTCCGCCCTTTCCACAGCTGACTCATAGACATCAGGTCTTATTTTAAGCAACAAATCTCCTTTTTTAATTTTTTGCCCTTCTTTCACATGAATTTCTATCACCTCACCGGAAACATCCGAGCTAATTTTTACTTCAGTTACAGGCTCTATTTTCCCGCTTGCAGAAATAGTTTCAGTAATGCTTCTTTTACTTATCTTTTCGGTATAAACAACTATTTTTTCTTTGGAAGTACTTTTCTTAATAATTGCTATTAAAATTAAAAGAGCAACTACTCCAACTAAAATCCATATAACTTTTTTTCCTTTCATGTTTTAGAATTTTAATTCTTTGCCTTGATAAAACTCCAAAATCTTTGTTTTAAAAACAAAGTCATATTTAGATTGAAGTCGCTCACTCTTAGCAACATTTAATTGATTTAAAGCGTTAGCAAAATCTACAGAATTTATCAATCCTTCTTGGAACCTTATTTCAGTATATTTAAATGCTTCTTCTGATGCTTTAATGGATTTTTCAGTGGCTTTATATTTTTTTAATGACGCGACAGCATCATTGTATGCTTTTTGAATATCTTGTTGTAACTGGTTTTTTGCCTGCTGAAGTTCTAATGTTCGAATATCTGTATTAATTTTTGCTATTTTATAGTTTGTTTTCGTTTGCCATCCATTAAAAATAGGAACATTTAAAGTTACACCAACCGATTGATTAAAATTATTGTCTAGCTGGTCTTGAAATGAAATATTTCGTTGAATAATATCATAAGATGGGGTTAGCACGGTTTCAAAAGTAGTTTGAGTAAATCCAATAGTATCATAACCGTTAAATGAAACGCTTTCTATTTCTTTAGCTAAACCAGAATATCCGGTTCCTACAGATGCGTTTAAACTTATCCTAGGAACAAATCCGCCTTTTGCAGATTGCATAGCTTTTTCTGATGCAGCCAACTTATTTTCAGAACTTTTAATTTGAGGTAAACTAACCAAGGCATTTTCGTAAATTTTAATGGTTGATACAGATTCAAAATCAGCTTCAATCATTTCAAAGTCCGGACTAACAATTTTAAACTCATTACCACTTTCTAGCTGAAGTAGCTGAATTAAGTCTAGATAAGCCATATTTAGCTGATTCTCTGCATTAATAAGGCTTACTTCATCATTAGCTAATTGTGCTTCGATGTTAAGTAATTCTCCTTTAGCGAGTGTTCCAACGGCAACTAGTTCCGTTGTTCTCTCAACTTGTTTTTTAGATAACTCTAGTTGCTGACGACTAAGCTCTAATTGTTCTTCTGCAAACAAAACATTCATATATGAAAGGGCAATATTCATTGAAATATCGTTTTCCATTTTCTCAATATCATACATTGATGCTAAGTAATTGTACTGGTTTTGCTTTAAGTTATTAAAATTTTGAAGTCCGCTAAACAAAGTCCAACTGGCTTGTAAAGCAAAATTATTTGACCTCACACGTGAAGAAGCAAATTGATTGGTAAACGGGTCTATGGTTTGCCCAAAATTATATGTATGAGAAGCAAAGCCATTTACACTTGGTAATAAAACAGCTTTAGACCTTGAAAAATTTTCTTTGGCGATATCACTTGCCAAAATAGTTTGCTTAAGTGTAAGGTTGTTCTCTAAAGCATAATCAATACATTTCTGCAATGTCCACTCTCCTTGACCAATTCCTAAAAAAGGAATTATCATCAATAACAACAAAAAGCTATTTTTCTTTAGTGCAGACATTTTCACCTTACAAAGATAACAGCCTAATATAAAATAAGCCAACTGTTTAATTAAATGGCAAGAAATTAATGTAAGAGGCAATAAGATGAACTGAATGGCATCTATTAGGAATTCAATACCATAAATAAATTAGACTAGTATTCGGCAAAGGATTAGTACCTTTGCCACTTACTTTTTTATATGAAAAGAATATTTTTTACTGCTTTTATTACAATCAGCTCATTTGGCTTTTCACAAAATATATGTGGAACTGATGAAATGGTAGACAGGTCGTTACAGCTTGACCCATCAAAAAAATTAATATTAGAAGATTTAGAAAGGTTTACCGCTGAATACATTAAAAACAACCCTCACTCTGAAAAAAAGGGAGTTACTTATATCATTCCGGTTGTTGTGCATATTATTCATAATTATGGTCCTGAAAACATTTCTAAAGCGCAAGTTGACAATGCCATTAGTATTTTAAATGAAGACTTTCAAAGATTAAATGCCGATACAAATCAAGTAGTTTCTGCTTTCAAAAACATTATGGCAGATAGTGAAGTTGAATTCAGATTGGCCAGAAAAGACCCCAACGGACTTTGTACCGAAGGTATAACAAGGACAGCTTCAGAGCTTACTTTTAGTGCCGGTGAAAATGTAAAAGGTTTAATTAGCTGGGATACTAAAAAATATTATAACATTTGGGTAGTACAAACAATTGCTTCAGGGGCGGGTGGTTATGCTTACTACCCGGGTACTGCGCCACAACAAAGTCATGAAGGCGTAGTATGCAGAAATTCTCAGTTTGGAGGAATTGGACAATCGGGAGGAAGTAATTTCGCAAGAAGAACCATGACTCATGAAACAGGTCATTGGCTTAACCTACCTCATACTTGGGGTAGTTCTAATAGCTGCGGTGCTTCAGGAAATTGTGGTTCTGATGACGGTGTTGGAGACACTCCAAATACACTTGGAAATTGCCAAACTTGTGATTTAAGTAGAAATTCTTGCGGGTCGTTAGATAACGTTCAAAATTATATGGACTACACTACTTGTTCAAAAATGTTCACAAACGGACAAAAATCAAGAATGCATGCCGCATTAAATTCAGGGGCAGGTTTTAGAAATCAACTTTGGACGAATTCAAACTTAATAGCCACAGGAACAAATAATGGATATACTGCAAGCTGTCAGCCTATCGCAGATTTCAAACCCGAAAGAGCTACCACTTGTACAAATGATAGTGTTCAGTTTTTCGATTTAAGTTATAATGCTACCATAGATTCAACCTGGATTTGGTCATGGAGTTTTCCCGGAGCAAGCCCAGCAACTTCATCTCTTCAAAACCCAAAAGTAGTTTATGCTTCTTCGGGTGTATATAATGTGAGTTTAACTGTAACTAATGCCAACGGATCTCATAGTCATACAAGAAATCAGGTAATTAATGTTTTAGCCGATGGAAATGGTTATGTAGCGCCTTTTTGGAATGGGATAGAATCAAGTACATTTCCTTTACATCCTTCTGATTCAGATAAAGACTGGATTATTCAGAGTTCTGCCAACACATCTTGGCATAGAACAACTGTTGCTGCTTATGATAGCGCTGCTTCATTCAGAATTTATCCTGACCCGCTTCCTGACGGTAGTGTCCACTCCTTTATTTCTCCAAGCATAGATTTCACTAATCCAAATAATGGTTATTTGATTTTTAAATATGCTTATGCACAAAAAGATACCAATTCAAAATGCATTTTTAGAGTTTATGTTTCTACAGATTGTGGAGATACTTGGTATTTGCGTTATGGTAAACTGGCAAAATACCTGGCAAGTGTGAGCTCTTTTAGAAACCATCCTTTTATTCCCGGAGGACAATGGGATTGGGCAGAGGTTCAGTGTAATATTTCCAATTATATAGGCAATGACAATTTACGCTTTAAGTTTGAATTAACCGCTCAAGGAAACGATAATTACTTATATATTGATAATATAAATATAGGAGGTCATCCACTTTCCATCAATAATATAGAAACTCAAGAAAGTTTTGCCTCTGTATTTCCAAATCCATCTAAAACGGGTGAGTTTACTCTAAAATATGTTTTGGCTAATGATGAATTTGTTGAATACAGAATATATAACGTATTAGGAGAAGTTGTTTATTCTTCGGCAAACAAAGAGAGGTCGGGAAATGTTTCCAGACACTTTAACCTAAACCTAGAAAAGGGAAATTATATATTAAGTATTGTAAGTAAAACGATTAGCGTAAACAAAAAGCTTATAATTTTAGACTAATTCTCCTCTAAAAGTAATTTTAGTTTTATAAGCGATTGGTCGTTTTGTACCTTTTTAAGAGCTAGCTTTTTATTCGTTTCATTTTTTTTCGAATATACTTCCTGATAAAAGGTAAGTTTTGTTTGCTTGTTGTTTATCCTTTCTAACAGATATGTAATTATTGAGTTATCTTCCGTTAATTCCTTTAAAACAATCGACTTAAAAGGTATTATAGAAACAACTACAAATTTTGAATCTTCTTTATCTGCTTTAAAAATTATTTCATTATCCACTTTAAACTCATTGGAAAAATCATACCCTAGCCACTTTTTTTGAAAAGTAGTATCTGTAAACTCTTTCCATACAAGAGTTATTTCTTTATTAATAATTATTTCTTGAGATAATGAGAACCCACTGTCATCAATGGTAGAAAATTTAGAGTTTATGTAATTAATTGGACTTGGAATTGGTTTGCCTTTTTGATTAAACCAAATGCTCTCAGAAATTTTAGAATATTTTTTTGAAGTATCAGAAATATAACTCTTTGTAAAAAATTGTGATTGTGATTTAATCCATGTCGTATCAATATAAAACTGTTTTGGGTTATTGCTGCTTACCATTTCTAAAGCAACAATGTAAGTTGAGTCGTTCACAACAACTCCACTTCCAATTCCATGAATTCCAAAGCTACTTTCATTAATAATTTGAAGTTGGTTTGCATCATAATCAGGAATAGTTTTACCTTTCCAGTACGACTTAATATTTCCATTTTCATCCACTCCTGAAATTTCTACAAGCATTACTTTATCTTCTTCATCCCAAATAAAATGATAGGTGTGGAATGGAGTTTGTCCATTTCCCTTTTTATAGTTTTGATTTTCGCTCCACCAACTTCCGCCATCAGCCGTAAAATAATTAAGCCAATTGTCAACTGAATTAGTTTGAGAAAAACCAACCGAAAAAAGAAATAGAAAAAAAGTTAGATGAATATATTTCAAGGCAAAATTATTGGCCTAAAGACTCTATTAAAAGGTTCATTTCTTCAACAGTTATACTTTCTACCGTCCGCTTTTCAACCTTTTCAATAATATCCTGAACCTCAACTGCAGCAGTTACATTTAAAGGCTCTCTATTATAAAATGCTTTAATTTCTGAAAGTTTATAACCCATTTTAGCAAGCTTTTTTTGAGCGGCTTCAGCATCATCGTATTTTTTATATGCTCCTATTCTATAAGTATCTAAGCCACCTTTTTCTTTTTCTACATATACTTCTCCCACAGCCTCCATGTTTTTTGTAACTAGAATTCCCCCCTGATAAGAACCAATTTCAACAGTATAAATTAAACCCATAGGAAATTCCTTCTCACCTAATGAAAAAGAAAAAAGAAATACGGATAGTATGATTAAAAATAAGCTTCTCATTTTTAGAGTTTAGCAAATATAAACAAAAAATGTGCCTTAGTAAGCTCGCTCATTTTTTCCTTCAATATAATTTATATAGGAAGTATTAACCACCTTATTTCCTCCGGGTGTTGGATAATTTCCGGTAAAATACCAGTCGCCTATATGGTCAGGACATGCATTATGTAACCCTTCTATGGTTTGATAAACTATTTTCACTTCAGCATTTACGTCCTTTGGAGTAAGTAGCTGGGTGATTTTTGAAGAAATTTCATCTGCACTAAAAGGTTCATAAATTTCTTTTACAAAATTTCTAATCTGATTATTTGGTAGTCCTTGTTGAGCTTTACATTTTTCGTAAACCTCAGTTATCAGTTTCTCTTTTCCTGTTTCTTTTAATAAAGAAATAGCCGCTTGAAAAGCAATAAAATCTCCTAGTTTAGCCATATCAATTCCATAACAATCAGGATAACGAATTTGCGGAGCGGAGGAAGCTATTACTATTTTCTTAGGTTCTAATCTATCTAAAATTCTAATGATTGAATTTTTTAATGTAGTTCCCCTTACTATTGAATCATCTATTACAACAAGATTATCTGTCGATTTTACCGAACCATAGGTGATATCATAAACATGCGCTACTAAATCATCTCGGCTACTATCCTGGGTTATAAAGGTTCGGAGTTTTGCATCTTTAATCGCCACTTTTTCAAATCTTGGTCTAATATTTAAAATTTCTTTAAGGCTTTCATCGGTTAAGTCATTTCCAAGTTTCTTAATTTTTTTGATTTGTACTTCTTTAAGATGACTAGTCATTCCTTCTATTAAGCCATAAAAAGCAACTTCTGCGGTATTGGGGATATATGAAAACACCGAATTTTTAATGTCGGAATCAATAGCATTTAAAATTACAGGAGTTAATTGAAAGCCTAATTTTTTTCTCTCAGTATATACATCTACATCACTACCTCTGCTAAAATAAATTCTCTCAAATGAACAAGATGTTTTTGGCAATGGTTCACGAATTTGTTTTTCAGACCATGTGCCATCTCGTTTTATAATTAATGCATTGCCGGGAGTAATTTCTTTTACCTGTTCTGACTTTACATTAAACGCTGTTTGAATTGCCGGACGCTCAGATGCGATAACAACAATTTCATCATCAGCATAATAAAAAGCCGGGCGAATTCCCGAAGGGTCTCTTAAGACAAACGCATCTCCATGCCCCATAATTCCTGCCATAGCGTAGCCTCCATCCCAAGACTCTGCCGCATTTTGAAGAATATTTTGAACATCAATATTTTCCGCTATTAAATCTGAAATTTCAATATTACTATAGCCCAAAGCTTTGTATTTTTGAAATAAGTTTTCATTTTCTACATCAAGAAAATGGCCTATTTTTTCCATTACTGTTACAGTATCGGCTTTTTCTTTGGGGTGTTGTCCAATATTAACAAGTAAGTCAAATAACTCATCTACATTAGTAAGATTAAAATTACCGGCTACTACTAAGTTTCTTGTTCTCCAGTTGTTTTGCCTCAAAAAAGGATGGCATTGCTCTATGCTATTACCCCCATAAGTTCCATATCGCAAATGACCTAATAAAACTTCTCCTGTAAAAGCAACATTTTCTTGCAGCCATTCACCATTTTTAATGTTCTTTTGTACCTCTTCCTTTTCAAACTTTTGGCCAATTTTTTCAAAAATATCTTTAATCGCATTCGTTCGATTAGAGCGATACCGACTAATGTATTTTTTTCCCGGCTGAACTTTTAACTTAATATTGCCCACTCCCGCACCATCTTGTCCTCTGTTATGCTCTTTTTGCATTAATAAATACAGTTTGTTTAACCCGTAGGCGAAACTTCCATATTTATCTATGTAGTACTGAAGGGGTTTCAGAAGGCGAATCATTGCGATTCCGCACTCATGTTTGATGTTATCACTCATTCATGTTGCCTTTTTGTAAAAGGAGTGTAAAAATAGTTTTTATTTTTAGAACTATTAAATATCATCCACAATAATAAATGAATGTTTTAAACATCTCAACACAACCATAACCTATTGATTTTCGTCTATATGATGTAATTTGTCGATAAAATGGTAATTTAGTTCTCTTAACTTGTGATAAAGTTCGCAAACATATTATTTTTTGTTCTCACCTTTTCTTTGGTGTATGGGCATTCCCATGATCATAATTTAAAGTTTGAACAAAACAAAGGGCAATGGGATAGTAATATTCTCTTCAAAACAAATGTTGTTTCGGGTAAAGCATATTTTGAAAAAAACTGTGTTACTTATGATTTTCTTAGAGCTGAAGATTTGGCTCACATACACGATGTTAGGCACGGATACTTTCCTAATGAAAACCTAAACGATATTGTGCTAAGAGGCCATGCATTTAAAACCTATTTTTTGAATGCTAATCAAAATCCTGTAGCTGTTGGTTCTGATAAATTTGACGATTACGTTAATTACTTTTTAGGAAATGATGAGAGCAAGTGGGCAGGAGGAGTTGAGCAGTTTGCCAAGATAAAATATCAAAATATTTATCCGGGAATTGACCTTTTATACTATAGTTCTCAAAATTCGCTTAAATATGATTACGTTGTAAAGCCCTTAGCTAATGCGTTTGCCATAAATATGCTCTATGAAGGAGTTGACAAACTATCTATTAATAAAGGGAATTTAGTTATTAAAACTTCTATTGGTGATATTGTTGAACTAAAGCCTTACGCTTATCAACTAATAGATGGGATTGAAAAAGAAATAAAGTGTAAGTTTCAAATTAAAGGGAACTCAGTTAGCTTTTCCTTTCCTAAAGGATATAACCAAGATCTTGAACTAATTATTGACCCACAACTTATTTTTTCCAGTTTTACCGGAGCAACTTCTGATAATTGGGGGTATACTGCTACTTACGATAATGCAGGAAATACTTATGCAGGGGGTATTGTTTTTGGAAATGGGTACCCAAAAACAACCGGTGCATATCAAACTACATTTGGGGGAGGTACCATCGATATTTCTATCACTAAATTTAACCCTCAAGGAACCGGATTAATTTATTCCACACTTCTGGGGGGAAATAGTACTGAAAGTCCTCATAGTTTAGTAGTGAACGCTAATGATGAATTGTACGTTTTAGGCACGACCTCATCTTCTAATTACCCTGTAACAGTTGGTTCTTACGACAACACATACAATGGAGGAACAAATGTAACCACTACCGGAACAACTGTTAACTACCCTAATGGAAGTGACATTATTATAACTAAATTTAATGTAGCCGGAACTGCTTTAATAGGCTCTACTTATGTAGGAGGCAGTGGAAATGACGGATTAAACATTAATCCACAAACAGAATATAACTATGGTGATTCTTACAGAGGAGAAATTATAGTGGATAATGCCGGAGATTGTTATGTTTCGTCTTGTACATTTTCAACTAATTTTCCTACAACATTAGCTTTTCAAGCTGCTAATGGCGGTGGTCTTGACGGGTGTGTATTTAAATTATCCTCTAATTTAAGTACTCTTGTTTTTAGCAGTTATATTGGAGGAAGTGGAAATGATGCTGCCTACTCAGTTGAACGAGATAATGCAGGTAATATATTTATAGCCGGAGGAACAGCCAGCAATAACTTTCCTACCACAGCAGGAGCTCATAAAACTACATTAACAGGAGGAACTGATGGTTTCGTTTCTAAAATTCATCTTTCGGGAAGCGTGTTACTTGCATCAACTTATAACGGTACTTCTTCTTATGACCAAAACTTTTTTGTTCAATTAGATAACAATGATGATGCATTTGTAGTTGGTCAAACAAAAGGTACTTACCCGATTAGCCCGGGTCCCACAAATAAAATTTATAGTAACCCAAATAGTGGACAGTTTATTCAAAAATTTAATAATACTCTCACTACATCGCTTCTCTCCACATCAATTGGCAGGGGGTTAAATAATGTAGACATATCTATTTCTGCTTTTTTAGTTAACCAATGTGATCAGATATATATTTCCGGTTGGGGAGGAACAGTTAATTCACAATATAGTCAAGCTACTTCAAGTACAACTGCAGGCTTACCCACAACTCCGGGAGCGCACCAAACCAGCACAAATGGTAGTGATTTTTATTTAATGGTTTTAGGACAAGATTGTGATACCCTTCTTTACGGAACTTTTTTTGGAAGTACCAATGGTGCTGAACATGTAGATGGTGGAACCAGCCGATTTGATAAAAAAGGAATTGTATACCAAGCAGTTTGTGGTGGTTGTGGTACATCTAACTTATCAGGTTCTGTTGGATCTTATTCGACAAGTAAAGGAAGTAACAATTGTAATTTATATGCGATTAAGTTTGACTTATCTCAACTTACTGCTGATATCGGATTTACTGCTTCTCCTTATTATTGCTCACCCTCTACCATTACATTTACAAATACTTCTAACGGTGGCACCAATTATTTTTGGGATTTTGGAGACGGAACTACTTCAACATTATTTCAACCCACACATACTTTTACAAATCCCGGAACTTATCAAGTATCGCTAATCGTTAGTGACTCTCTATCATGTGTTAAAACCGATACTGCCTATATGAGTATTCACGTTGTGGCACCTCCTGTAGCAGTGGTAAATCCGGTAAATGCTATTTGCCCGGGAGATTCTGTTCAGTTAAATGCCTCCGGTGGAAGTTCTTACCAATGGATACCTTCAACCGGGTTAAGCAATCCAAATATTGCAAACCCTAAAGCCTCTCCTGCTGCTACTACCTCTTATCAGGTTATTGTTACAGATAGTTGCGGTGCAGATACGGCACAACTAAACGTTGTGGTACATACCGATGGAACATCTGTTAGTTCTGATACTACAATATGCAGAGGGCAATCTGTTACGTTAAGTGCTTCCGGTGGAGTTTCGTATAGCTGGGCTCCTTCTACGTATTTAAACAATCCTAACATTTCAAATCCACAAAGCACTCCTTTTAATAGCATAACTTATGTTGTTAGTATTACTGATGCAAATGGCTGCACTTGGGTTAAAAATGTTAAAATAACCGTTGACACACTTTTACCTATTCCAATTGTGTCAAATGACACCACAATTTGCCCTTTAACATCCGCACAATTAAGTGTTAGCGGTGGAAGTGTTTATCAATGGTCACCACCCGGTTCACTGGACAACCCATTTTCAGCAACTCCGGGAGCTTCACCATCTTCCACTACCACTTATGTTGTGGCAGCGTCTAATGGTTGTGGAACCAGATACGATAGTGTTAAAGTTACGGTTCGAAATATGAATATTTCTGTTCCTGATACCTTATGGGTATGTAAAGACATTCCTTTTGAAATGTATGCAACAGGAAATGCAATAAAAAGCTATCTCTGGTCCCCTTCAAGTTATTTAGATAATGCCACCATATCCACTCCAACGGCAACTATTGATAAAGATGTAAACTTTACCGTTCAAATAACCGATTCTTTTGGTTGTGTGTGGACTGCAACTGTTGTGGCTAAACTTTATCCTCCATTATTTATTGATGCAGGACCTGACCAAATTATTGACTATGGGTCACAAGTACAATTATTAGCAACAGGAGATACTGATTCTCTTCTTTGGACACCGGGAAGTTTTTTAAGTTGTGTGAGATGTGTTAATCCGAAAGCAAATCCAAAAGAAACCACAAGCTATTATGTTGGAGTGTTTGACGAAAATGGCTGTTACGCTTACGATACTATTACCATTTATATTAACACTGATTTGTATGTACCAAACACATTTACTCCTGATGAAGATGGTAAAAATGAGTTTTTTGCGCCTGTAAGTGAAGAAGTAGGTGAATTTGAAATGTGGATATTTGACAGATGGGGCGAAGAAATTTTTTATACCGATAATATTAAAATAGGTTGGGACGGAAGATACAAAGGTAACATGGCTAAGACGGATACTTACGTATGGAAAATCAGATATACCGATTTAATTGGCAAGGAGTTTTTCAGATATGGGCATGTGAACTTATTAAAGTAATTTATCCGCAATATTCCTGTCATTAGCTAATCTAGGCACTTTGTTTTGACCTCCTAATTTCCCAACACTTTTCATATAATTTTGAAAAGCATTTTTTGAAAGTAGTTTTATTTTAAGTGGTTGTAATATATTTCCTGTAATTAAATCTTTGTAGTAGGTGTTTTTTTCCTGAAGCTGTTCATCAAGGAAAAGCGCTATTTCTCTTAATTCATTTGGTTGTTCTGAAAACTCAACAAACCACTCATGGTATGGTAAATCTTCTCCTTCTGGATTTACTTGTGGTGCTACATGGAACTCTTTCACTTTCAACCCAAATTTTTCTGTGGCTAACTTCATTACAAAATCTACTTCTTCAGCTATAACATGCTCTCCAAATGCAGAGGTAAAATGTTTTATTCTGCCTGTTACAACCATTCGATATGGGTTTTTTGAAAGAAACTTTACAGTATCACCAATATTGTATCCCCAAAGCCCGGCATTAGTATTTAATATAATTACATAGTTAGTATTTAGCTCAACGTCTTTTAAAGAGATTCGGGTTGGGCTTTCATCAAAAAATTCATTAGCGGGAATAAATTCATAAAAAATTCCTCCATCGGGAATAAGCATCAAGCCTTGTGATTTTTGTGAGTCTTGGTAGGCGATAAATCCTTCTGATGCCGGATAAACTTCAATGGAATCCACTTTTTTTCCAATGGTCTCTTCAAACTTTTTTCTGTAAGGTTCAAAATTAACCCCTCCGTAAATAAAAAGAGAGAAGTGAGGAAAAACTTCTTGAATAGATTCTTTTCCCGTTTTTTCTAATAAAACATCAAAATACATTTGAACCCAAGGAGGAATTCCGCTTATTAAAGTCATTTTTTGGGAAAGCGTTTCGTCCGCTATAGCTTTAACTTTCTCTTCCCAATCTTCAATGCAATTTACTTTATAAGAAGGCATTCTATTTTTTTGCAAATAGCCCGGAACATGGTGAGCAACTATTCCTGATAAACGACCTACAGGAATTTTACCCGAGTTATCTAATTCAGGAGAGCCTTGCAAAAAAATCATCTTCCCATCAACAAAGTCAGATTTTCCGGTTTCTGCCATGTAAGATAAAATGGCATTTCTAGCGCCCGAGATATGATAAACAATAGATTCTTTAGAAATGGGAATATACTTTACACCCGAAGTGGTTCCTGATGTTTTACAAAAGTAAATAGGTAATCCCGGCCATAAAATATTTTCTTTTCCCTGCTTTATTTCTTCAACATAATCTTTAAGTCCTTCGTAATCTCTTATTGGCACTTGCTTTTTAAAATCTTCATACGATGTTATTTCCGAAAAATTATGGTCTTTACCAAACTGAGTGAGCTTTGCTGAAGAAATCAAACTTTGAAACACCTTTTGCTGTTCTTCTATAGCATTACGTGACACTTTCTGAATTCGTTTGTAAACTATTCTAGCATAAATTTTTCCTATAAAAGATTTGAAAGACATCAGCTTAACTTAAATAAGTTATTAGCATTTTTTGTAGTTATTTCAGCTATTTTAGTCAAAGGCAAGTCATAAATTTCTGATAGCTTTTTTGCAATCAGATTTATGTAAGAGCTTTCATTTCTTTGTCCTCTGTAAGGAACAGGAGTTAAATAAGGAGAATCCGTTTCTAAAATCAAATGCTCTACATCTATTTGTTCAATTATTTTGTCTACTCCAGAATTTTTAAAAGTAACCACACCGCCTATTCCAAGCTTAAAACCTCCATAAGAAATTATATGGTCTGCCTGTTCTTTGGTTCCGGTAAAACAATGAAAAACACCTGTTAAATTATTGTCGTTTAGCTTATCTATTACTTCAAAAGTTTCATCAAAAGAATCTCTAACATGAATTACGATTGGAAGTTGAAATTCTTTAGCCCATTCTACTTGCTGAGCTAATGCCTCTTTTTGTTGATTAATAAATGTTTTATCCCAGTATAAATCAGTTCCTATTTCTCCAATAGCTACCCAATTCATCGTTTGATTTTTTAGATTATTGTAAACCAACTCCAATTCATTTTGAAAATTTTTATCTACTGAACAAGGATGTAATCCTGTCATAGGAAAACAATTATCAGGAAAGGCTTCACAAAGTTTTTTGATGGCAGGGTAAGATTTACTTTCAATGGCCGGGAGTAACATTTTAGTCACATTTTGGTCAATTGCTCTCTGAATGACTTCTTGCCAATCACTCTCAAATTGCTCTAAAAAAAGATGTGTATGTGTATCTATTAAGTTCAAGATATATCCATTCTAAGGTGCGAAATTACAAAATACCTTTACTTTTGTGTGATTGAAAGTAAAGATTAAAATATTAGTTATTCGATTTAGTTCTATCGGAGATATTGTTTTAACAACTCCTATTGTGAGATGCTTAAAAAACAAAGAAGATGCTGATTTAGAAATTCACTACTTAACCAAAAAACAATATCAGCCCATTTTATCTTCAAACCCATATATTTCTAAGATTTATACTATTGAAAAAAGCACAGGCGAAGTAATAAAAGAATTGAAAAAAGAACAATACGATTACATAGTAGATTTACATAAAAACATCCGTTCTTCACAAGTAAAAAGAAAATTAAAGCTAGTAGATTTTACATACAATAAAAGAAATGTAGAAAAATGGTTGTTAGTAAATTTTGGGGTTAATAAACTTCCTGATAATCATATTGTAGATAGATATTTTGAGGCTATTCAGCCACTTGATGTTACAAACGACAATAAAGGCTTAGATTTTTTTATTCCAAAACAAGACGAAGTAGAGCTTTCACAATTTGGAATAAATGAAAAATACATAGCTATTACCGTTGGAGCTAAACAAATCGGGAAAAAAATCTCTTCGAAACAATGGATTGAAATTTTAGAAAAAGTTGAAATGAAAGCCGTTTTATTAGGCGGAAATGAGGATAGTGAAGCAGCTAAAAAAATTGAAGAAAAGTTGGGAAGTAAAATCATTAATTTGTGTGGCAAATTAAGCTTAAACCAATCTGCTTCTGTTATTCAACAAAGTGAATTAGTAATTGCTCATGATACCGGCTTAATGCATATTGCTTCGGCATTTAAGAAAAAAATAATTTCCATTTGGTGTTGTACTCGTCCTGTTTTAGGAATGTATCCTTATCAGCCACACCCTGATTCAGTAATGATTTTACCTAAGGATGTAAAACCTCAACCATGCAGTAAATTGGGTGACAAGTGTAAAAATAAACCGACTTGTTCGGAAAGAATTTCAACTCAAGAAGTAGTGAATTCTGTGAACCGACTTTTAAGTAAATAAAGCTTTTAATTCTGTAGCATCATTAGCCTTCATTTTACCGGCTAAAACTAAACTTAGTTGTCTTCTTCTTAGTGCACCGTCAAAACGATTTTTTTCTTCTTCCGTCTCAGGAACAAGCTCCGGAACTTCAATAGGATTGCCTCTTTGGTCTACTGCCACAAAAGTATAAATTGCGCTATTGGATTGCTTTCTTTTTCCATTTGTCTCAATGAAAACATCCACAAAAATTTCCATTGAAGATGTAAAAGCACGTGAAACTTTTGCTTCTAATATTACTAAATCGCCTAAACGAATAGGGTCGCCAAAATGAACATTGTTTACCGAAGCCGTAACACAAATTCTATTAGAGTGACGGTGAGCACATATTGCTGCTGCAATATCTATCCAATGAAGTAATTTTCCTCCCATTAAATTGTCTAACATATTAGTATCGTTTGGAAGTACTAATTCTGTTTTAATGGTAAATGAGTCTTTAGGTGTTTTTGCTTTCATGAATCTAATTAATTTGCTTTTCTTCAAACTTAATTCCGAAACTCTCTAATTCTCTTAGAATAGGTAAATATATTTCAGGTGTAATTGGTAAGTGAACTCCCGGTGTTTTTATTTCTCCTCTATGCACCAATTTAAGCGCAATTCCTAATGGTAATCCCACTGTTTTTGCCATTGCGGTGTAAGGTCTTTCTTCGCCTATGCAAACCATAGAAGAGTGTCTTTCTTTTCGCTCTCCGTCTTTTTCATACACAAATTTATGCCACATCACTATCATATCTTTATCTCTTTGCTCCAGTTTCCATTTTTTTTCTAGAATATGTTGTAACACCTGAGCAGGAGATGCTTCTTTTAAACCAATTTTAGTTCTTTCAAATAGACCAAGCCACTCTAACTTTTCCCATAAGTCCACATCATCTTGGTCAATCTTTAAATATTGTCTAAGTTTTATTTCTACAGAGTCATTAGGATTATATGCCAAAAAAGTATTAATAAACTCACGGTGCGTCATTTCTTCTGTATTTGGAAGAATATAAGAATCATCTGTCACGCCCAATTGAACAAACAGGTTCCAAGCTTTACAAAATCCCGGTCGTCTTAATGTTCCTCTAAACATGGTTTTGACGTCATCTAAGCCATACACAGAGCGATACTTTAATGAATCTCTGTTAGCATAGCCTTCAAACTTCCCATATCCATCAATAGATATAATTTCTGTACGTCTGAATAATCTGTGATAGGGAATAAATTTATATTGGCCTTCTTGTATAAATTTAACGGCTCCACCTTGCCCGGCTAATACTACATTTCTTGGATTCCATGTAAACTTATAATTCCATGGGTTGTTATCTGATTCCAGAGCCACTAAGCCTCCCGTAAAGCTTTCAAAATCTCTCATTACGCCACCTTCTTCTTTGATATCGTGAATTACCTTCATGGCAGACATGTGGTCAATTCCCGGATCAACACCGATTTCATTTAAAAATATAACCCCTGAAGATTTTGCATCATCCGAAAGCTCTTTCATTTCATCAGAGATATATGACGCAGTAAGTAAATGTTTACAATGCTTTAGACATGCCTTTGCAACAGGCACGTGCATGTGAGCGGGAAGCATGGAAATAACATAGTCTGCTTCTTTTACAAAAAGTTCCATTTGAAACTCATTGTTTGCATCAAACTGTTCTGCAGAAGCCACTTCTTCATAATAATCAATTGCCTTTTCTGCTGATTTTAAGTCTTGATCAACAACTTTGATTTTCCAGCCCTCTGATTCCGCACTTTCACATATATATTTAATAAGAGATGAAGTGGAACGACCTGCTCCAATAATTAATACGTTTTTCATAACTAAAATAAAAACCCAAAGCTAAAAGCTTTGGGCGAGATATAAAATAATATTTTTATTTTTTGAAAATCAGAAATTATAATTAGTCCATTTTAAAGTCTTCTAAAAACTTTGTGTTGTAATTTCCTTTTCTAAAGTTTTCATCTTTCATTAATTTTTGATGAAATGGAATAGTAGTTTTAACACCCTCTATGATATATTCATCTAAAGCTCTTTCCATTTTGGTAATGGCTTCTTCTCTAGTTTGAGCAACGGTAATTAGTTTACCTATCATTGAATCATAGTTTGGAGGAATAGTATAACCGGAATAAACGTGAGTATCTATTCTAATACCATGTCCTCCCGGTGAATGATATGATGTAATTTTTCCGGGACATGGCGCAAAGTTTCTATATGGGTCTTCAGCATTAATTCTACATTGAATAGAATGCATATTTGGAGTATAGTTTTTTCCTGAAATTTTTTCTCCTGCCGCTATTTTAATTTGCTCTTTCACTAAATCATAATCAATTACTTCTTCTGTAATGGTATGTTCAACCTGAATACGGGTATTCATTTCCATAAAGTAGAAGTTTCGGTGTTTATCTACCAAAAACTCAATAGTTCCCACACCTTCATACTTAATTGCCATTGCTCCTTTAATAGCAGCTTCTCCCATTTCTTTACGAAGTTTTGCCGTCATAAATGGAGATGGTGTTTCTTCCACTAATTTTTGATGACGTCTTTGGATAGAACAATCTCTTTCGGAAAGGTGACAAGCTTTTTTTCCGTCTCCCGCAATTTGAATTTCAATGTGTCTTGGCTCTTCAATGAACTTCTCCATATACATTCCATCATTACCAAAAGCCGCCTTGGCTTCTTTACGAGCACTCTCCCAAGCTTCTTCTAATTCTTCTTCTTTCCAAAGAACCCTCATTCCTTTACCGCCACCTCCGGCAGTAGCTTTCATCATTACCGGATAACCTATTTTTTTAGCTACTTTTTTTGCGTCAGCTAAGTCTTTTAATAATCCCGGAGAACCTGGAACACAAGGTACTCCTGCTTTTATCATGGTAGCTTTGGCAGATGCTTTATCTCCCATGGCATTAATCATCTTTGGAGACGCACCAATAAATTTAATTCCATTTTCTTCGCATATCTTAGAAAACTTGGCATTTTCAGATAAAAATCCGTACCCGGGATGAATTGCATCGGCATTTGTGATTTCGGCTGCGGCAATAATTCTAGGCATATTTAAATATGACTCGGAACTTTGGGCCGGACCAATACATACTGCTTCATCTGCAAAACGTACATGTAAACTATCTTTATCTGCTGTAGAGTAAACCGCTACAGTTTTTATTCCCATCTCTTTGCAAGAGCGAATAATTCTAAGAGCTATTTCGCCTCTGTTGGCAATAAGAATTTTCTTAAACATAGTAAGGTTTTAAAAAGTGAATTTTTTTAGTTTACTGCTATTTTATGCAGGTTCAACTAAAAATAAAGGTTGGTCGTACTCAACAGGCTGTCCGTCTTCTGCCAGTACTTTAACAATTTTACCACCTAATTCAGCTTCTATTTCATTAAATAATTTCATTGCTTCTATTACACAAATAGTATCACCTTTTTTAATTGAATCACCTACATTAACAAAAGCATCTTTTTCAGGAGATGGCTTTCTGTAAAAAGTACCAATCATTGGTGATTTAATAGTAATTAGATTTGAATCAGCAGCAGGGGCTGATTCTTTTGCCTGTGGTTGTGGAGCAGAAGCCTGCACTTGAGGTTGAGGAGCCGCTTGAACCTGTTGTTGCTGAGGCATCATTTGCATTTGAGGCATAGCATAAATAGGTTGCTGTTGCTCTTTTTCTTTCTTTGGATTACAAGTTTTAATGTTGATTTTAAAATCTTTAATCTCCAATTCTACTTCGCTAACACCTGACTTAGCTACAAATTTGATAAGGTCTTGAATTTCATTAAGCTTCATAAGAAAACTAATTTAATTAAGGGATAAAAGTATAAATAATTATGAATTTGAAAACTGATTATTGGCTATCATACGCCCATTTTACATAAACGGCACCCCAGGTAAAACCGCCTCCAAAAGCAGATAAAATAATATTATCTCCTTTTTTAAGCTTTTTCTCCCATTCCCATAAGCAAAGAGGAATAGTTCCGGAAGTTGTATTGCCGTATTTTTCGATATTAATCATTACTTTTTCAGTGCCTAAGCCCATTCTTCTTGCCGTAGCATCTATAATTCTAAGGTTTGCCTGGTGTGGAACCAGCCATGCCACATCATCACTGCTTAAGTTATTCTTTTCCATTATTTCAGCCGAAACATCTGCCATGCTTTTCACCGCTGCTTTAAATACCGGTTGTCCGTCCTGAAAAATAAAGTGTTCCCTATTTTTTACTGTTTCTAATGTTGGCGGATAAGCTGAGCCTCCAGCTTTTTGATGTAAATAAACTCTTCCTGAACCATCACTTCTTAATATTGCATCCATCACACCGTAACCTTCTTCATTTGGCTCTAATAAAACTGCACCACAACCATCACCAAAAATCACACATGTAGTTCTGTCTTGATAATCAACAATTGCAGACATTTTATCTACTCCCACTACTACTACTTTTTTATGGGTGCCTGATTCAACAAATTTTGAACCTGTGGTTAAAGCATATAAAAAACCTGAGCAAGCAGCGTTAATGTCAAACCCAAAAGCATTAGTAGCTCCGACTTTATCACATATAATATTTGCCGTAGCAGGGAAAATCATATCGGCAGTCACAGTAGCGCAAATCAACAAATCAATTTCTTCAGGAGATATTCCTCTTTTTTTACATAATTCTAAAACAGCAGGCGCTCCCATATCAGAAGCTCCCTTACCTTCTCCTTTTAATATTCTTCTCTCTTTTATACCTGTTCTTGAAGTAATCCACTCATCATTGGTATCTACCATTGTTTCCAACTCTTTGTTGGTTAAAACATAATCTGGTAAATATCCACTAACGGCAGTAATTGCAGCTCTAATCATTAAATGCTTGTTTTATTTTTTCAGTTAATCGGGCTTTCACCACATCTCGGCACAATAATAACATATTTTTAATTGCTAATGAACTAGATATGCCATGACCAATCAACACATTTCCGTTAATCCCTAGCACTGGCGTGCCTCCGTAAATTTCGTAATTGAATTTGTCAAAAAAGTCATCCGAGCGTTTCCGCTTCATTATTTGAGCATAAAATGCTTCGGTATATTTTAACAATACATTTCCGGTAAATCCGTCACATACTATTACATCAACTTTTGGGTCAAAAACATCTCTGCCTTCTACATTTCCAATAAAATTAAATTCATTGGTCTCTTTCATCATTTTATGAGCAGAAAGGGTAAGCATATTGCCTTTTTCCTCTTCTTCTCCAATATTCAATAACCCGACTTTAGGATTTTCTATACCATAGACTGATTTAGCAAAAATAGACCCTAATATTCCAAATTGATATAAAACATCCGGTTTACAATCTGCATTTATTCCTACGTCTAATATAATACATACTCCTCCATCCTCTCTAGGCATGGCAGTTGTAATACACGGACGTATAACACCGGAAACTGTTTTGACAGTATACATACTTCCCACAAGCATTGCTCCACTATTTCCCACACTAGCAAATACATCAATTTCGCCCTTTTTTAGAAGGCTAAAGCCAATTGAAATGCTTGAGTTGGGTTTTTGCGTGAATGCTTTGGTTGGATGCTCTCCCATTTCAATTACATCAGGTGCATCAATAAATTCGAAATCAGATAGATTTCCTTCGCTTTTTGAAAAATAGTCTTCTGCAACAGACTTTTGACCTATTAACACTATTTTTTCATCAGAAGATAATTCGGATAAGGCTAGGTGAGCTCCGCCACAGGTTGATTGTGGGGCAAAATCTCCACCCATAATATCGAGTCCAATTTTCATTGGCTTAGAAGAACTTTAATTAGTTCTTTTCCATTACCACTTGGCCTTTGTAGTACAATTTTCCTTCGTACCAGTAAGCTCTGTGGAATAAGTGTGGTTCGCCAGTTGTAGGACAAGTAACGATATTAGGAACACTAGCTTTGTAGGTAGTTCTTCTTTTTCTACCTCTAGATTTGGATATTTTTCGCTTAGGATGTGCCATTTTATCTAGTTTTTAAGCTTCTCCAGATCTTTCCATCTTGGGTCAATCTCAGTCGCTTTGTTATTTACATTAATATATTTTTCAATTTCTTTATTACATTTTCCTTCTTCGTGAGCTTGCTTATGAGGCAAACTTATCATGATGTATTCATAAAACAAGTCTGCCAACATTAGCTGATGTTCCTGATGAGGAATGGTAAGTATTTCGTCTGTAACTTCTTCTTGTTTTTCTCCAAACTTAACCACCAACATAAATTGGTTATTAATCGGAATATCAAGATTATCTAAACATCTATCACAAGGCACGGTAACTTTGCCGCTTAGCTTAGTAATAAGCTCCATGAAATTAGAATGTTTCGTAAAATTAACTTCAATCGTAATTTTACCTTCCTTTACTTCAGAATACTCAATGCAATCAAAGAACTTTTTACCTACTTCAAATACAAAGTTGTGATTTCCAATACTTAACCCTGAAAAAGGGATTCTAAACTCTTCTAAATATCCCAACTCAAAAATTTTGAAGTCCGCAAAGGTATTAATTTATTTATTTCTACAAAAAACTGATATCGCAATTTAACTAATTAACTGTACCTATTTAATATTTAATACGTATTTATCGTTATGGAATAAATTTTGATGTTATCTTTAGCTGTTGATATGGGTAGATTTTTGGGAATAATATTATTTGTTTTTGTGGCTTGCGGAGCGACAAACAATAACAATTCATCTGATAATGAGCGATTTGTAAAATCAGAGAACGAATCGTTTTATGAAATTGTACTGCAAGCAGATACTGCTTCGCACTTTATTTTAATGGATTCTTCTATTTATAAAGAAGGATGGCATTTGCTTGCCCAACCTATTTTTTGGAAAAAAATCATGCAAATGGACAAAGATTCGGGTTTGCTTAACATTGCTTCTAACAGAAAAGTAATTTCAGAATATTTAATTAAAGAGTGGGATAAAAAAAGTGATGCTGAAAAAGACCTTTACCGAGATAGCATTAAAATGGCTTATGGTTTAGAGGAGTCCGATAGAATTTATATTACTTCAGGGAAAAATCATTTTTATGCTTTTGATAAAGTTCTTCCCTCTATAAGTAGAGGAATAGAGGCTTTTATGAAAGAAGGAGTTGACCCCTTTTATGCACAATCTATCCTTTTAATAGAAAGTCCAAATAAATTGCAATACTCGTCAGCAAGTGCTTACGGGCCTTTTCAATTAATGAAGGGTGTTGCCAGAGAAATGGGGCTTACCGTTAACCGATACACAGATGAAAGAGAAGATTTTGATAAGTCGGCTATGGCAGCAGCTAGGCTAGTTAAGCGTATTTGTATTCCGGAAGCTGAGCGTATTCTTACTAAGCATGGAGTAACTTATAATAAAAAAGACTTATGGTTTAGATTGTTTGTAATGCATATTTATCACGCAGGAGCAGGAAATGTTGAGGGAGTTTTAGGAGAATTTTGTCCGGAAGCCGGAAATGGAGATATGGGAATTATCATTAATATGTGGTTACACCAATGGGGCGGATTTAAAAACGCTTCACAAAATTATAGTCAAGTAGCACTAGCTTCATTATTAACATTATACGAAATAGCCGCAGAAGCTAACTACCGATACGACTGTACCGATTATTGCGGACAATTATACCTAAGTAATAACTAGTGGCAGAAAATCTTCACATTACTGCTATTCAGACTTTTTTGTTTTGGGAAAATGCTGAAAAAAACCGACAGCATTTTAGTTCTATCCTTTCAAAAATCAAAAATGCCGATGTCATTATTTTGCCGGAAATGTTTACTACCGGCTTTACCATGAACACAGCTAACGTGTTTGAAGAAATGGGTGGAATTTCTGTTGAGTGGCTAAAACAAAAAGCTAAAGAAACAAATGCTTGTGTTACGGGAAGTTTAATCATTAAAGAAAATGAGTCTTATTATAATAGAATGATTTGGGCCGAACCTGACGGAAAAATTACGCATTACGATAAAAGGCATCTATTTAGAATGGCAGAAGAACACCAATCATTTTCGGGAGGAAAAGAAAGAGTGATTGTTAACTGTAAAGGCTGGCGAATTTTACTACAAGTATGCTATGACTTAAGATTTTCTGTTTTTAGTAGAAACAAAAATGATTATGACATCGCCATTTATGTTGCCAACTGGCCAATGGCCAGAAATTCTGCATGGAAAACATTACTACAAGCCCGAGCCATTGAAAATTTAAGTTATGTTATTGGAGTAAATAGAATTGGAGAAGATGGAAAATCTATTCCTTACTCCGGTGATTCAGCAATTATAGACTTTAAAGGAAACTATCTTCAACAGGCTAATGCGGAGGAAGAAACCGTTATTTCCGCCCAACTATCTCACCAAGAATTAGTTGATTTTAGAGAAAAGTTCCCGGCTCATTTAGATGCCGATAATTTTACTATTCATTAATTCCCACATTAGGTTTAGATTTTTACCTTTGCATGAGTGAACCTAATTTCTGTCATAGAAACATTATTGCTTGAGCACGATTGTGTGATAATACCCAATTTTGGAGGAATTATTGGTAATAAATCCTCTGCAACATATAATGAGTTAAATCACACTTTTTATCCGCCTTCTAAGCAACTTAGCTTTAATCATAGGTTAACACAAAATGACGGTTTACTAGCTAACACACTAGTACAACTATATAAAAAAAAATACACCGAAGCAGTTGATATTATAAGTCAGCAAGCCTTAAAATGGAAAGAGCAACTTAAAAAAGAAAAGCATTTACAGTTTGGAAATATTGGTGTATTCCATGTTAATGCCAACCAATCTATTTTATTTGAGCCGACCAATAAGCTTAATTTCCTAAAATCTTCTTACGGCTTGTTTCCTGTGAGTCTTATCCCTGTCGAAAAAGAAAAAATCACTCCTGTTGTTCCTATTACCTCTCCTGAAAAGAGAAGAAGTAAAGTCGTTTGGGCTGCATCTGTATTGCCAATTGCAGCACTCCTTGGCTATAGTTATTTATACTTTACCGGAAAAGTTGAACCGCTTAATGTTGGCTATGCAGGTATTGGAAAGTTTTGGAATGAAAGAGTTTACGAAAATAGGACTAGCGTTGAAGAAAGCATTTCTTTTGAAGAAGCTAAAAGTTTTAAAGACATAGCTTCCGAAAACGAGAGTACCGAAACCATTTCTTATAGTTTTATAGAAGATGCTCAGCCGCTAATTATAAAGCTAAACGAAGCAGAAGCCAATAAATCTGCCATTGCCGACAACACCAGTGTTCACAGTAAAAACAAAAGTTTTAGATTTCATGTAATAGGCGGGTGTTTTTCAGTGTTTGAAAACGCTGAAAAAATGGTGGAAGAATTAAAACAAGCAGGCTACAATGCCTCTATAATAGGAAAGCATAAAGACCTTTATGCCGTAAGCTACAATAGCTTTACTACCCGAGAAGAAGCCCTAGAAGAATTGTTTAAAGTGAAAAACAATCACAATCAAAAAGCTTGGTTGCTGAATAAATAGCACTTTACTTAACATTCTTCCATTACCTTTGCTCCATGACATTTTCTAAAATCAATCAAAAAAGTATTATTGCTAACTTAGGTTTTGAACAGCTAAATAAAGTTCAAAAAACAACCTTAAAAGCTGCTGAAAAAAATCAACAACTTTTATTGGTTGCCCCAACGGGAAGTGGTAAAACGGTTGCTTACCTATTAAGCGTTATTTCAAAGATACAAGATAAGCCGGGTGTGCAGGTTCTGATTTTAGTGCCCACAAGAGAGCTAGTAATACAAATTGAAAATGTACTAAAACAAATGAAGCTGCCTTTTAAAGTAAACTCTTGTTACGGTGGGCATAAGTTTAGTATTGAACGTCAAAATTTTACTTCTCCACCCACTATTTTAGTGGGTACACCCGGGAGAATTCAAGACCATATTCAACGGGAAACTTTTGATACAACTAACATTACTCAATTGGTATTTGATGAGTTTGACAAATCATTAGAGTTCGGTTTCTCTAATCAAATGGAATACATCTTTAAGCGATTGCCAAATGTCAAGACCCAGATATTGGTTTCCGCCACTCAATCTATTACTATTCCGAGCTATTTAAATATACATTCTCCTTACAAAATCAGCTTTGAAGAAAACGCAACTACTAAGCTTGATTTAAGAAAAGTAGTTGTAAAAAAAGATGAAAAACCCGAAGGCTTATTAGCAATAGTCAACACTTTTGAGAAAGGACAAAATGCCATTGTATTTGTAAACCACAGAGATGCCTGCAACAGAATTAGCGAATATTTTGACATCAAAAAAATTCCCTATTCCATTTTTCATGGAGGCTTAGAACAAGACCAAAGAGAATTGGAATTACTAAAGTTTAGAAACGGTACCAGCCAAGTTTTAATAGCTACCGACATTGCTTCAAGAGGCATTGATATTCCCGATTTAGATTATGTAATTCATTACCAGCTTCCCTTACAAGAAAGTGTGTTTACACACCGTAACGGAAGAACAGCAAGAATGAAAGCTAACGGAACAAGCATTTTAATTTTAACTCAAACAGACCATTTGCCTTCTTTTTTAAATGAAAAACCAAAACCATTTGAATTTAAGGAAAAGCAAAAAACAAAAACTACCGATTGGGCGACTCTCTCCATTGGGAAAGGCAAAAAAGATAAAGTCAATAAAATTGATTTGGTTGGGTTTTTTCTTCAATTTAACTTTATGGAAAAAGATGATTTAGGACTGATTGAAGTAAAAGACCATTCGGCATTTGTAGCAGTAAAAAGAGAAAAAGTTAAAGCGCTTTTAGATGCCGCCAAAAACAAAACCATCAAAAACAAAAACCCAAAAATAAAGTTGGTTTCGTAAATTTGAAAAGCACTCATGTCTACTACAGAACTCATACGAATTAATAAATACTTAACCGAAATTGGATTTTGCTCCAGACGTGCTGCCGACAAATTAATTGAAGAAGGAAGAGTAACCATCAACGGAAAAGTTCCTGAGTTGGGAACTAAAATTACCAGAGATGATAAAGTTAGAGTGGATGGAAAACTGGTAAAAGACAATGAAGAAAAACCGGTTTACATTGCATTAAACAAACCTCCCGGAATTGTTTGCACTACCGACACCGAAAAAGAGCCCGATAACATCATTGATTTTATCAATTATCCCACTCGTATTTTCCCTATCGGCAGATTAGATAAGTTTAGCGAAGGGCTTATTTTACTTACCAATGACGGTGATATTGTAAATAAAATATTACGAGCCAGAAACCATCATGAAAAGGAATATTTGGTTACCGTTAACCAACCCATAACAGATGAGTTTATAGAAAAAATGAGCAATGGAATACCTATTTTAGATACCGTTACCCGTAAATGTAAAGTAGAAAAAATAGGCGATAAAAAGTTTAAAATAGTGTTAACGCAAGGGCTAAACCGACAAATTCGTAGAATGTGTGAATATTTAGATTATAAAGTAGTAAAGCTAAAACGCATACGTATTATGCATATTGGTTTAGATGTCCCTACCGGAAAATGGAGACATTTAACCGAAAAGGAATTAGAGTTAATTCATTCTTCTGTTTCTGATTCTGCTAAAACTTTTGATTGATTATTACTTATCGCTCAAAAAAATCAAGTACAGTAGTAGTAAAATTAAGAATAGGATAAAGTAAAAACGTTTTCTACGGTAAACCGGGCGCTTAGTCATCAATCTGTGATGCCTTAAAACTTTGCCAATATTCTGTCGCTTTTCAATTTCCTCTTTTGAAAGTCGTTTTCTATTAATCTTAATTCTATACTTTTTCTTTTCAGACATTTTCTTTATGCTCACAATATTACAACATATTTTTCTTCATCTCTTCCAGCAACCTATAGGTTCGCACTTTAGCGTTATTTTCAGTTATTCCTAATAATTCACTTATCTCTTTAAATGATCGTTTTTCAAAAAATCGCATTTCAATTAAAGTTAGTTTATCTTCTTCCAATTGCGCAAGAAGCTGTAACAGCTTCTCTCTGTTTTCATCACTATAGTTTTCATTTGCTTCTTCAATAATCTCTTTTATTTCATTTTCTTCAATATTAATAGCACGTGACTTTTTTGTTTTTCTATAAAACATATTTACCTCATTTAAGGCAATTCTGTATAACCAAGAAGAAAAAGGAAAGCCTTTATTTATGTATTTAGGTAAATGAACCAACGCTTTTAAAAACACCTGTGATGTGATGTCATCAGCATCATCAATGCTATCCATTCTTTGATAAATAAACCTGAATATTTGCTCGTGATATCTTTTATAAATAGGCGCAAAATAGCGACTGTCTTTCTTCGCTAAGTTGATTAACTCTTCTTCTGAATTAACCGCAATTATATTTTTTCTAAAAAAAGAAAACGCCATAAAAGTTATCCAAATCTAACTATACAACGCACTTTTTTAAAAAAGACACAAAATATTTTTCATTTACCTGTATCTTTTTTTTAATCCTGCATTCTATTAGTAGAATCTAAATAAAGATTCCAATATCCTGCGCAGAGGTATTTAGTCAGCCAATAATATTGGGTGACATGGGAAAGCAGTACCCCAATTAAAAAGTATTGCCCTCACTTTAAAACCTTACAGCTATGGCAGGAAATAAATTATCACCCAGACAAAAAATGATTGGTATGATGTACTTAGTACTCACCGCATTATTAGCATTAAATGTGTCAAAAGACATATTAGATGCTTTTATATTGGTAAACAACGGGTTGGAA
>JAUHYR010000122.1 GCA_030426475.1 Bacteroidia bacterium | reverse complement strand
TAAATTTTTGGTCTCCTTTACCCATTACGAAATGTTACTTGTTGGTGTAAATGATTGAATATCTTCATATCGTAGTTTACCGTTAATCCATTCGTCATCTAATTCTGCTTTATATTTTTGGTAAAATTTAATAGCGGGTAAATTCCAGTCAAGTACTTGCCATGTCATTAATTTTGCATTAATTTCTTTTGCATCAAGTATGGTTCTTTCAAATAATTTTTTTCCAATTCCTTTTCCTCTATACTTTTCAGTTACAATAATATCTTCAAGATATAAGCATCTTCCTTTCCAGGTTGAAAAGCGAAGATACCATAATGACATTCCAATTACCTTTTGTTCATGTTCTGCAATCCATAACCAATACAATGGGTGTTCACTAAATCCATCTCTTTCAAGTTCCTCAATTGTTATAGTAACTTCCTGTGGAGCTTTTTCATATTCAGCTAATTCTTTGATTAAGTCAAGAACCTGATTAAGGTCTTCCTTTTTTGCTTTTCTAATGGTAATACCGTCCATGACGTAAATTTAACTAATTAAACAACTTACTTTATCTTTGCGGATAAAGATAAGGCTATGATAATATATTCTGTGACTGTAAATATAGATTTTGATATAGAAAGTGAATGGGTAGATTGGATGAAAAATACTCATATTCCTGATGTGCTAAATACAGGAATGTTTGTGGAACACAGAATGAGTAAGGTTTTGTCGGTTCAAGATGATGAAACAGGAGCAACTTATAATATACAATATACTTGCAAGAGTATGAATGATTATGAAAGATATTTAAATGAGTTTTCTGAACGACTTCAAAAAGAGCATTCTGAAAAATATGCCAATAAATTTGCGGCTTTCCGTACTCTCTTAGAATTAATATAACAGGTGGAAAAGGTAAAGGCTAAGAAACATCTTGGGCAACATTTTTTGAATGATAAAAATATTGCTCAAAAAATAGTAGATGGCTTAAGTGGTTGGGGTAATTATTCTACTGTACTAGAAATTGGTCCGGGAATGGGTGTGTTAAGTGATTTTCTCATTTCGGAAAATAAGTATTCTACTTTTTTTTTAGATGTTGATAGTGAGTCTATAGATTATTTAAAAACAAAGTATCCTAATCAATCGGAAAATATAATTCAACAAGATTTCTTAAAAGCTGATTTAACTAAGTTTTCTAACGGAGAAAACATAGCTATAATTGGAAACTTTCCTTATAATATTTCCACCCAAATTATGTTTAAAACATTAGATAATATTACTTTAATAAGTGAATTGGTAGGAATGTTTCAAAAAGAAGTGGCTGAAAGGCTTTGCTCAAAGCCCAGTAATAAAACTTATGGTATTTTGAGTGTTTTATTGCAAACGTATTATGAAATGGAATATTTATTTACCGTAAATGAAATTGTATTTACACCACCTCCTAAAGTAAAGTCGGGCGTAATTAGGCTCAAGAGAAAAGAACAATTGCCTGAAGTGGATTATTTAAAGTTAAAAGAACTTGTAAAAGCGGCATTTAATCAACGAAGAAAAACAATGCGAAATTCATTAAAATCATTTTTGAATACCGAGAATAAAATGTTGCCGATTTTTGATAAACGTCCTGAACAGCTTGGCTGGGAAGAATTTGTTCAGTTAACTAAATTACTTCAAAACTAATTTGGAAGAACTTAAGCCATATGGGTTAGATGTTATTCATGGATGGGAAGTATTCACAAGTATTATATATATAACGGTCATTTTATTAGTTGCTTATTTTTTTGCTAAATCACAAAAGGGAGTTGAGTACAAGTATTTTTTAGTGGGCTTGATTGCGAAAATATTTGGAGGTCTGTTTTTTGCTATCATGTATATCTATTACTACAAAGGTGGAGATACGTTTGCATATTATCATGTTGCAGATTGTATGGCGAATTTACTTTATTCAAGACCGGATCATTTTTTTCAGGTAATATTTGAAGGCCCATCTTATGAAAATTATGTTGTTTTTAATGATTATACCGGCTATCCAGAAGACCATATTTATTTTGAAGGGCATACTTTTTTTACGGTTCTATTTATTTTTCCTTTTTTGTTGTTGGGGCTAAAAAGTTATATCATAACAACGGTATTGCTTAGTACGTTTGCTTTTATTGGTGTTTGGAAATTGTATCAGTTTTTCATTGGTTATTTTCCTGAAGTAAATAAATACATTGTTTATTCTACCATATTGCTTCCGTCTGTTTTGTTTTGGGGAAGTGGGATGCTAAAGGATACAATGGTTTTTACGGCTTCAGTTTTATTGGTTTATTATTTTGATAAATCAATTATTCGTAAAAACTTAAGTTGGAAGCTACTTTTTTTATTGGTGTTGAATTTATTTTTGGTTATTAGCATTAAACCTTATGTGTTTTTTACATTAGTTTTGGGTTTAGCTGTTTGGTGGATATTTATAGAAATTAGTAAAGTGAGAAGCTATTTTATGAAGTTCATTGGTATGATAATATTGTCAGTAATTGCGCTAGTAGGCTCTGCAGGACTTTATTTTTCTTTTGAGCATAAGTTTGGTAAATTTTCTATTGATAAAATATTTGAAACGGCAGTTGTTACTCAACAAGATTTAAAAAGGGACTATTATGACGGTAACTCTTTTGATATTGGTAAATTTGAGCCTACTTTTTTAGGAGCTTTAAGTAAGTTTCCGCAGGCGTCTACAGCAGGTCTATTGCGCCCATTTATATGGGAGGTGAGGTCAGCAAGTATGTTGTTATCTGCATTAGAAAATTTTGCAATATTGTTATTGGTTCTTTACGTTTTGTGGATGGCTAGGTTTAATGTGATAAGAATTATTAGAATAATTTTTGAACATCCCGTTTTACTTTTTTCAATGATATATTCATTTATGTTTGCTTTTTCTATTGGGTTGTCAACTTCTAATTTTGGAGCTTTGGTTAGGTTTAAAATACCTTTCTTGCCTTTTTTCGTAACGGCATTAATAGTTATATTGTATCGATTAGAAAGTGGTAAAAAGTTAACTTAGTTTTTACCTAACAGTCTTTCTTTTAACGCTTTTACTCCTGAAAAAAATGTTTTGATTTTTCCTTTACTGCCTTGTGTGTTAACATAAATAGTGTTGTGTTCATCGGCAATTTCATGAACAGGCCTTTCTTTGGTATAGTAGTAGGTGGCGATTGATTTTCTGCTAATATTGTCCGGTGTGTTGAGCGGATGTGGATGTCCATGAAAAGAAACCTCATTGGTTTCAAAAATAACCATACGATTAATGTGAGGTGCAATATTTTCGATTCGTTCTTTGCGTTTCATGTCCCACAATTCCAGGAAGCCTTCATATTCATCTTTCCAATCTTTATTCATGTAAACAATAAGATTGAGTCTTCTGTGGAATTTTGTTTCAGGGTGTATGTTGTAATCTACATGTACATTTAAAAAAGCGCCTTTAACGGATTGATGAAGTCCTCCACCAAATAACTTTTCGTCAGCAACAATATTTTTAATACTGGTAACTTCTTCCAAATACTGTAGCATTTGAGGAGAGTTTAGTTCTTTAAATACTTTGTCAAACAGCGAATTTGGTTCGAATACTGATTTTTGAAATTTATTTTTTTGATGAATATAAGTGGTGCCATCCCACTTTACATCGGGCTTGGGGTAATTATCATGAATCTCATCGGACTTTTCTGCTTTAAAGAAGTTTTCTAAAACTGCGTAGTGAAAAGGTCTTTTAGAATTCCATTCTCTTTTGAGCCACTCCTTTTTATCTTGTAAATATTCAAAGTCAATGTATTCCATTAGGTCTGTGAGAGTATTTTTTTATAAGTATTTAGTGCTATTTCAGATGATTTGTATTTCTCTGCCAATTTACGATTTAATTCTCTGTTATTGGGTTGTTGTATTTGATTTAAAACTTCCTTAATAGCTTTTTCAATGGAAGATTTACTGTAGTTAAATACTGTGCCTCCACCTTCTTTTTCAATAATTTCAGAGTCATCTCCAATATCTTCGGTGAGCAGCACAGGTAATCCGCATGCCCAATATTCTCCCATTTTTACAGGGCTACAATATCTTTTGCTGGGAGCAGGCTTTATAGTTGCAAATCCCAAATCTGTAGCACATAAGTAATTGTTGACTTCGTTATGCAAAACAGTTTTAATAATCACCTTGGATAAATCAATCCCGGCCATATTAAGTTTTAGTTGAATAGCTTCATGCTTGTCTCCTGTTAAAATGATAAGTTTAAAGTTTGGAATAGTTTCAAAAGCGACTTTAAAAATCTGAAATGCTTCGTTGTCATAATAAATGTCACCAAATTTACCGACATAAATACCAACTGTTTCTTGAGATTGAATGCCTAATTGCTTTCTTATTTCTTCTCTTGTTGTTGCTGAGAATTTAAATTTTTCCAAATCTGTATAGCAGGGAATAGTATAAACTTTCGATTCTTCTAGTTTATCTTTTTCAATTAAAAGTTCTTTGTATTTTTCAGATACCGTAATTAAGAAATCGGCTGTTTGTTTTTCCAATATTTCAAACTGAAGTTGAGTTTTATATTTTAATCCTGATTTTTTCCAACTTCCTGATTCTGCCATGTAATCGGCATGTGGTTCAAAAGACTCAATGATTAATTTTACGTTTTTTGGTTTTGCTTTGGCGGCTATTGCACCAATCATTGCGCCTCTTGCTAAAATAATGTCAATGTTTTTTTGCTTGCAAATGTTTTGAATTTGCTTGGGAAGCACATTAAAATCAAACCATTTATTAAATAGTTTTACGTTTTGGTATTTACTTAATAAAGGAAGGTGTTTTACTTTACTGCTAGTAAAATTAATTTTAGCTGTATATGGATTTCGTTCAATGGTGGCTAAGTAGATAGAGTCAATTTCAGGAAATGAAGAGAGGATTTCAATGTTTGGAAAGATGGTAGAGTGGGTGAGTGGGTCGTTAATTCCCCAATATGAACAGTAAAGCAGATTCATTTAATTGGGTTCAAATGTCATTATACCACTTAGGGTTGTTCTGCTAAAGCCACCTGCACTATAAGTTGTTTCTTCACTTGATTCCCAAGTGAGAACCAATTTGTCTTTTCTTAATTCTTTGATGTTATAAATTTTATCAAGCTGTAGTGCATCTTTTTTCTTGTTGCCATTTTGCCAATACCAATAATCATTAATGGTTTCAACATCTCCTTGTGTAGACGTGATAGTTGTATAGGTTCCGTCTTTGTTGATTTGTAGTGTTTTGGAATACTCGTAATTTTCTTCCAAGGTGCTGCCTGAAGAATGCGTCATTTTGATGGATAAATTATTGTCTCCATAGTTTTGAATAACGGTATAGGTAACGTCATCTCCAAAGAAATTATTGGTTTCTACTGAAGAAATGTTCATTTGCGTAAGTTTCCAATTGTTTGTTAGCTTTGCTTTTCGGCTTCTAATAGAAAGAAAAGGGTCGTCTTCTCCTTTTTTACAGGAGCTAACGGATAAAATAATAATTAGCGATAGTGCTAAGTATTTCATTATAGTGGTCTTTTCTTTATTTTAATGACAACTGATTTAGATGCGGGTGTGTTACTCTTTTCGGCTGTTTGATTTAGCGGCACTAAAACATTCGCTTCAGGGAAGTAGGTTGCCACACATTGCTCGGGAATATCATACGGAATAACGAAAAAGTCTTCTGCAACCCTTTCAATGTTTTCAAAATGGCTTGATAAATCTACTCTGGCTTTGAGGTATAGGTTATGTTTGCGAATATCATTTTTATTCATTAACACTACTCTTCTTTCGTTAAGTATTCCTCTATATCGGTCATCTAAGCCATAGATGGTAGTATTGTATTGATCATGCGTTCTAATGGTCATCATTAGAAATTCATCTTCTTTTAGTTCTGTTTTTTGAACAGGATGAACGGTGAAGTTAGCTTTTCCTGTTGACGTTTTGGTAAAGTCGGCTTCGCGAGCGTTGTTAGGTAAATAAAATCCTCCCGGTATTCTAACTCTTGTGTTGTAGTTATCAAATCCGGGAATTACAGCTTCTATTTTACTGCGGATGTTGTCATAGTTTTGCTCAAACTCATCCCAGTTTACTTTTGTTTTGTCTTTTAAAACGGCCTTTGCCAATTCGCACACGATAGCCGGTTCGCTTTTTAAATGAGGTGAGGCAGGACTTAATTTTCCTTTGCTTGAGTGAACGACACCCATAGAGTTTTCTACCGAAACAAATTGTTCACCGGAAGCTTGTTCGTCTTTTTCGGAGCGGGATAAACATGGTAAAATGAGAGCTCGTTTTCCATGAATGACGTGACTTCTGTTTGGTTTTGTGGATACGTGAACGGTTAAGCTACAGTTTTGCATTGCCTTAGCCGTTAACTCTGTATCGGGAGTTGCTGACAGGAAAT
>JAUHYR010000121.1 GCA_030426475.1 Bacteroidia bacterium | reverse complement strand
ATGGAGGCAAAGATATTGTTTTGAAAATTAAATGAGTAACATATATATATACCAAGCAATAAATATAAATGCTAAAATGTAAGCTACAATTACTAATATACCAAGCATATAGCCAGCAATAGCAAAACCTTTACCCTTATAATGTGGATTTTGGTCGTATTGTTTTAAAACAGAACGGGCAATAAAGAAGGCTGCAAACCCTGCCAGACCATAAGTTACTAAGCCCAATAACCCTAAAATAAATGAAAGAATTGCCTTTTGTTGTGTTTTTTTCCCTTCTGCGGAATCATCAATATAGCTGGTGTCATTTACATAATCATATTCATCGTAAAAGTTTTTTATTTCTCCATTGGCATAACTTATTTTTTCAATTTCAGAAGTTTTGGAGTGTTGGTTGTATCCTTTTGGGTTACCACAAACTTTATACACTACTTCATCTTTGCCGGCATATCTAATCTCGCATAATATTTTAGTACCATTTTTAAAGTAAAGTGTATCACACTCTTGTTCTTCTAATTGGATTATTTTTTCTGCTTCTTTTTCTTGCGGTATAGTTTGAGGTAAGGGAATTTCTTCTTCAACAGTAGTTTCTTGAGGTACAAATTCATTGGTAGTTAAGAGCACTTTTTCTTTATTAATTTTTTCTTTTTTTAGGAAGTTATTTTCTATATAAAATCCTTTGTTGTACAACCTTTTTTCTATGCTGCAAGATTGCAGAATAACCAATAGAAATAGTAATAATATGAACAGATTTGTGTATTTCACCAAAGCGAAATTAGGCAAAAATTATGAGTGTAAAGTAAAAACGGTAATCTCAGGAGAAATGCCTACTCTGCCCGGATAGCCAATAAATCCTAAACCGGTATTTACATAAAGTTGTTGGTTATCTTTTTGATACAATCCGCTCCATTGCTCATAGATATATTGCACCGGGCTCCACTGGAAATCAGGTAGTTTTACCCCAAATTGCATACCATGTGTATGGCCTGAAAATGTACAAGCAATGTCTTTGTGTTCGGTATTTATTTTAGCATCCCAGTGTGATGGGTCGTGAGATAGTAAAAATTTAACAGGATAGTCTTCAATTCCTTTTTTTGCTTTATCTAAATCGGCATACTTTTGAAATCTTCCTTTATCTCCCCAGTTTTCAACACCCATTAAAGCTATTGATTCATTGTTTTTAGTGATAATTCTGTTTTCATTTAACAACAAATCCCAATTCATACTTTCATGAATTTTGCGCATTAAATCTTTATTGTGTTGTTTACCTTTAAAGTCATCTCTTTTGTAGAAATAATCGCCATAATCATGATTTCCTAAAATGGAGTAAACTCCCATTTTAGTTTCAATATTTTTTAAAACTTCGGCATAGGGTAAAGCTTCTTCGGCAATGTCGTTGACTAAATCACCTGTAAAAAAGGCAATGTCCGCATCTTGTTGGTTGATAAGTTCAACCGCTTCCATAAATGGACCTTTACTAATAAAACTGCCCGAATGAATGTCACTTACTTGTAAAATTTTAAATCCTTCAAATGCTTTCGGTAGGTTAGGAATTTTTAAGGATATGTTGGTAATGCTATAATCGTAAGCCGTCTTACCCATTCCATAAATCAAACTAATAAATGGAATACCTGCTATAACTACACCGGTTTTTTTTATAAACTCAGCTCTTGTAATACCATTTTCTGATTTGATGATAGTTTTTTCTGCTACATGATAAGTGTCTCCTAAAATGATAATGGTAGCTCCAATCAGTTTGCTGGCAAGTGTTACAAAAAAGATCCCTCCGAAATAGGTTCTGGCAATAATTGGTGTTGGGTTTCCTAAAGAAACCGTTATCATAAAATAGACTAACAAACCATAGCAAAAAGCGGAAAGTGTCCAATAAATGGAGTTTACGATAATCTTACTTTTTTTGGATTTCTTTCGTAAAAAGATTTTGAATGAGCGATAGAAATAAAGGTCTAAAAGAAGATAAACGATAAACCCGGTGAGAAAAAAGTATATTATCATGAATTCTTGTTGATGTTAAATAAAAACTCTTTCTCTTCTTTGCTCAAGCTATCGTAACCTGATTTTGAAATTTTATCCAAAATGGCATCTACTTTGGCTTGTTGGTTAGCTTCTTTAGTTGAATTTGTTTTTGTTGCGCTGGTGTATTTCACTTTTAATTTTGATTTCTTTTTAAATGAAAAAAGGTTTTTCACTTTTTCTAAAAAATTGCTAAAACCTTTAGAGATGTCATTTCCTTTACGGTATTGAGTTACAAATAAAAAACCAAATATGGCACCGCCAAGGTGTGCAATATGTCCGCCTGCATTGCCATCTTTTGGCAGATTAATAAAATCTAATAGTATTAAAACAATTGCAATCCATTTTAGTTTTACAGGTAAAATTCCAAATAATCTTACCTCAAGATTTGGGACGTAAACAGCAGTAGCAATTAAAATTCCCATTATAGAACCAGAAGCTCCAATGCAATTAGCTGAATTTAATTGGGCGGAAAAGATCGGAGCAATGTTATATATTATTATGTAGAGTAAAGCTCCAGATATACCTGATAATAAATACAAAGAAATGATTTTGTTCTCTCCTAAGTATTGGTTAAAGATTATCCCTGTAAAATACAGCATCACCATATTAAACAAAAAATGTAGAAACCCTGTGTGAACAAACATATAAGTTACAATACTCCATGGTTTTACTATGAGTTTACTTAGGCTAGCTGGTAATCCCAAATATTCCCTTATTGTTAGAGATACTTCTGACTCATTAATACCAAGAAAGAAAAAAAGGACTATGGTAAGTATGCTTATTAAAAAAACTCCTGCATTAATATAAAGCAACTTAATCAAAGAATTGCTTGAGCTAAACTGGTGCTTTATGTCATCTACAAAACTCATTAGTGAAAATAAGTTGGTGGATTAGGGTTTTTCTTTTTCCAGTAAAGAATTAAAATGATACCAAACAACATTCCTCCAAGATGGGCAAAGTGAGCCACATTGTCTCCCGGATTATTTGAAATTCCCAACCAAAGTTCTAAAGCTCCATAAGCAATTACCATCCATTTTGCTTTAATTGGAATAGGAGGGAAGAGCAAGAATAACATCACATTTGGGAAAGTCATACCAAAGGCTAGTAATATACCATAAACTGCACCTGAAGCTCCTACCATGTCTATATCTCGGTTAAATTTAATAAACATTTGAGAAGAGTTGTAGGCTATTTCCCTTATTTCTTCACTTGGGTTATCATGCCAATCAGAACTAATATTTTTAAATTCTGAAAGAATATTAACTTCTTTGCCATTAGCAAGTAGATTAACATCTGGAATGTATTTTCTAATAAAAACATCAAATTGCTCAGGCGAATTACTCTCATAAAATAGATTAGCATATTCTGTCATGCTTGATAGATGAAAGCCTGTATAAAAAGTATGGATTAAAGCAGCACCTACTCCTGTAATTAAGTAATAGATTAAAAATTTTTTTGAACCCCAGTGTGGTTCTAATATTCTACCAAACATCCATAATGCAAACATGTTAAAGAATAGGTGAGTGATGTTTGCATGCATAAACATGTGTGTAATCAACTGATGTGGCATAAACTTATCTGAGCTCCAATGGTGCATTCCCATATAAGTAGATAAATTCAAACCTTGAGATTGCAATGCCCACTGCCCCAACAAAAACAGAGCGTTAATGATGAGTAAATTTTTAACTACCGGTGGTGTTTGGTTAAGCATTATCGGGCAAATTTTTTATTTAGTTCTTCTAACGTATAATTTATAATAATTGGTTTTCCGCTTGGACTTTCATAAGGCATCTGACAAGAAAATAATCTATTTACCAAAAAAGATATTTCTTCATTGTTTAATGTTTTCTTCATTTCTGAAGAAGCTCTTCCTGCAATAATTTTAGCAATGTAATCACTTTTAGTGATGTTTAATTTTGATTGTTCATTTTTCCATTGCTCAATCAATTCATCTAAGGTTTGTCTTACGTCTTTTCCTTGCAAGCAGCTGGGTATTCCGTTAATTACTAAAGTGTTTTTTCCAAATTCGTTAATGTCAAAACCTAAATCTTGTAGTTCAGCAAACATATCTTTAATAAGCTCAAAATCTGCTGAATTTAATTCTACAGACTCAGGAAACAAGAGTTGTTGGCAATTAGTGCCTTGCTTTTGAGAAACTATTTCTTCATAAACAATTCGTTCTTTGGCCCTTTGTTTATCAATAATTACAATACCCGAAAGCATAGTAGTAACGATGTATTTGCCGTTAAATTCAATGGCTTTTATTTCATCAGAAACTTGCTTTTCTTCCTCTTGTTTTTTGAATACTGTTGTCTGAATATTTTCTTTTTCTTCTGTTTTGAATGCTTTTTGCCAATTGTTGGAGTTATTTTGCACTCTTTCTTTTTCAATTGGGTCTGCGGAAGATTTTTTAAAAGGGTTGTAGTTTGGGTCAACTTTTATTACCGGAGCTTTAATTTCTTTCGGCTGATTAATAGTTACATGGTCAAAGCTGGTTTCTCTTTCAAAATCTAGAGTTGGAGTAACATTATGTTTTCCCAGGGCTTGTCTTACGGAAGTTCTTAAAATGGCATAAATAGCTCGTTCATCATCAAACTTAATTTCTGTTTTAGTAGGATGAATATTGACATCAATGCTATCCGGTTTTACGTAAAGTTTTATGTAATAACCAGGATGATGATCATCTGTAATTAATTCACTATATGCCAACTGAACCGCATGGTGTAAATAACCGTTTTTTATAAACCTATCGTTTACAAAAAAGTATTGTTCGCCTCTGGTTTTACGCGCTGCTTCTGGCTTAATGATAAATCCTTCAATTTTTATAATGTCTGTTTCTTCATTTACCGGAACTAGCTTTTCATTGTATTTCTCGCCTAAAATGGCTGCAATACGCTGTTTGAAATTTCCGGGCTTTAGATTAAAAATTTCTTTTCCGTTATTAATAAATATAAAGTGAATGTTATGATGAACAAGTGTTACCCGTTGAAACTCTTCAATAATATGCTTGGTTTCTACATTGTCAGATTTAAGAAACTTACGCCTTGCGGGAACATTATAAAATAGATTTTTAATAGAAAAAATAGTTCCTTCAGGGCAGTTAACAGCTTCCTGAGATTTGACTTCACTTCCTTCAATTTCAATTTTTACTCCAATTGATTTTCCTGCTTGCTTTGTTTTTACTTCTACATGTGCAATGGCTGCAATTGAAGCTAAAGCCTCTCCTCTAAAACCTTTGGTGTTGATGTTAAATAGGTCATCAGCATTTTTAATTTTAGAAGTAGCATGTCTTTCAAAGCTCATTCTGGCGTCTGTATCACTCATTCCAATACCGTTATCATGAACTTCTATTAAAGTCTTTCCGGCATCTTTAATATTAAGGGTGATTTTTGTGCTTTTCGCATCAATGCTATTTTCAAGTAGTTCTTTTACCACAGAGGCCGGACGCTGAACCACTTCACCGGCAGCTATTTGGTTGGCAACAGAATTGGGTAATAATTGAATAATATCTGACATGCTTGAAAATTCAGTACAAAGGTAATAATTGAAAGGGGAAATAAACCGAATAATGATGAATGGTTAAGACTTTTTAAGAAATAAATTAAAAGCCTCTATATTTTAACCATTTCAGAGAAATCCATGTCTACTTTTTTGCTTACCATGTAGGCACGTGCTTTAATATTTCCTTTGGCTCTCACTTGAATAGTGCCACCTGTAAATGCTGCCATTAAAGCCGGTAGTGAGGTAATTCCGGCTTCCTTAAATGAAGTTTCTACCCTAAAGCCATATATTTCGTCCGAAGTTTTATTAAGTTTTATTTTATCTTTTAGGATTGCTTTTCCCATTTTTACTCCGTTTAGGTATAAATCTAAGTCAGAGTCAACCACAGAAATTTTATAATCGTTAGGATTGTTTATTTGTAAAAATATTTTTGCCTTAATGCCTTCCTGGCTAATTTTTTCAACCTGAACATCTTTTATACCAACTATCTTAACTTCCTTGTAATCGACACATGAATGTAAAGTCAACAAACTAACAGTTATAAGGAGCAGAGAATAGAATAATTTATGTTTCATGGTTTACTTAACGTGATATTCGGCAAAATATTTAAAGAATAGCGGAATTGTTTCAATTCCTTTTAGAAAATTGAAAATTCCATAATGTTCATTGGGAGAGTGGATGTCATCTGTATCTAATCCAAACCCCATTAAAACCGATTTGTTATCCAGCACTTTTTCAAATAAAGCAACAATGGGAATGCTTCCTCCGCCTCTTGCGGGAATAGGTTGTTTTCCAAAGCCATCTTCCATGGCCTGCATGGCTGCTTTGTAGGCAGCGGTGTCAGTTGGTGTTAAATAAGGCTCACCTCCATGGTGTGGTTTTACCACTACTTTTACGCCTTTA
>JAUHYR010000120.1 GCA_030426475.1 Bacteroidia bacterium | reverse complement strand
GTAGAAATTCTAAATCCCGAAAAAGAACAAATTACGCTTTCCATGCACAACCTGCTAGGAGAACAAATTCAATCTCGCCAATTTTCAGCGGGTTACCTGATAGAGCAAATAAATACGAAACATTTATCTAAAGGCATATATATTGTTTCCCTCCAAAGTCAAAGCGGAAGGCTTTTGAAGCAGGGTAAAATAGTTGTACAGTAAATAAAATTAGACCTAAGAGTTTAGACAAAAGATATTAGATGAAAAGTTTAATCTTCAAAACTTTCTAACGTGCCAACAAGCAAACTTAAAACATAATATACTTTTTTGGGTCAACAGGATAACCGTTAAACCACAATTCAAAGTGTAAATGTGGCCCGGTAGTCATTTCTCCTGTGTTTCCTACAATGGCAATGGGCTCTCCGGCTTTTACGTACTCACCTGTTTTTTTAAGTAATACAGAATTATGTTTGTAGCTACTTATAAAGTTATTTTGATGTTGTATTTGTATTACATAACCTGTTTCTGATGTCCAGCCCGAAAAAACTACTGTTCCGTCTAAAGCAGATTTAATGGCTTCGTTTTCGGGTGAGGCAATGTCAATTCCGTAATGTTCATCTTCTAAATTAAACTCATTGGTAATGGCTCCGGTTAATGGCACAAAGAAAAGTAAGTTCGCCATAGAATTGGGGTTGGGCGCAGAGTTATAGTTTAACGAATATTTTTCTTCTTGCTCAATGTATGCCCTAAGCATAGAGTCTTCTTTGGCTAAATCAAACTTAATGCTTTTGTAATCTTTTATGGTAGAATCGGGAACCTGGTTGGGGCTTTTTTTAATAGGAACATCCTGCACCAATGCATTAATGTTTTTGATGTAATTATCTTTAATGACAATGGCATTTTCTAAAGAATCTGCTTTTAAGGCTAGCTCAGTAATGTCTTTTCGCAAGGTTAAATCGGTATATCCGGGAATGTATTCTTTCAACGGAGTGTAAACAATCATTAAAACAACCGTTAGCACCAAAAGAGAGGCAAAGCCTACCAAAAGCAAAAAAACGTTTAACGGAGAAAGAAGAATGCTGCCTTTTTCGTGAAAGGTGTCTTCCGTTCTTAAAACCAATCGATACTTCGTTTTAATTTTTTTAAAAAACCGCTTTTTCTTTTTTTCTTCCATTGGAGTACAAATATCTATCAAATGCCCACAACCTCAAAATTAATTATGATGACATAATCATTATTGGGGCATTCTATCTGACAAATAAAAAACAATAAAAATCAGCAGATAAAATATTACAATAAAAGAAAAACCCCCAAGGAAGGGCTCCGAGAGGGTTTTTATCGCACTATGAGAAAAACTACTACTTGCTAATATACTACCACATCATACGGCATTCTTGCCATATACCCTTTACGTGATACTATTTCCTCTATTACTTGAATGTATCTATAGTTATCGCCTAATTTGTTAGAGATAATTTTCGCTTCCATTTCGCCTGAAAGTTCTAACATAAACTCTTCAAATGGGTCTTTTTGTTTTGGAAGACTTTTGATAGCATAATCTTCACCCAATTTTGCTAATTCAGCAGCGTATTCAATAGCATCTTCTATACCGCCAATTTCATCTACCAAACCAATGCTTAAAGCATCTGTTCCTGCCCAAACTCTTCCTTGACCGATTGAATCTACCATTTCTTTAGTCATTTTTCTACCGTCAGCTACTTTGGTAATAAAGTCATCATAAATTTTATCTACACCTTGTTGAATAATGCTATACTCTTCATGGGTAAGCGGACGCATTAAATTCATAATGTCTGAATGTCTGTTTGTATTTACGGTATCCATAGTAATACCTAACTTGTTTTCAAACAATCCTTTTGCATTTGGTAAAGTTCCAAACACACCGATTGAACCAGTAATTGTATTTGGTTGTGCATAAATTTTATCGGCAGCACAAGAAATATAATATCCACCTGATGCAGCAACATCACCCATAGAAACGATAACCGGTTTTACCTTTTTAGTTAAAATAATTTCTCTCCACATTACGTCAGAAGCTAAAGCACTTCCTCCCGGTGAGTTTACTCTTAAAACTACAGCTTTTACAGTAGAATCTTTTCTTGCTTCTTTAATGGCTTCAGCAATAGACTCAGAACCCATTACGCCTTTTTTGTTTTTGCCACCTTGAATTTCTCCGTAAGCATAAACAATAGCGATTTTATCTTTTTTGAATTTGCTTTCAATATCGATATCAAGTTTGTTTTTGCTTTTTGCCGAAGAGTATTTAGAAAGCGCAATCATGTTGATGTCTTTGTCTTCTTCTATTTCAAGTCTGGTTCTTATTTCTGCCATCACTTCATCATAGTATGCAGATTTATCAGCCAATTTATATTCTACCGCATCGTCACCATCTCTGATTAACATTCCGTCAGCAATTCTATTTAACTCTTCAACGGAAACATTTCTTTCTTTAGAAATTCCTGCAAGCATGTGATTCCACATAGCGTCTAAGAATTTTTGAACTTGCTCTCTGTTTGCAGGGCTCATTTTTTCATACATAAAAGGCTCAACAGCACTTTTAAATTTGTTGTTTGTCCCTCTAATAATTTGCATTTCCACCTCTAGTTTTTCTAAAGCCTTTTTAAAGAACATCATTTGTGTTCCAAGCCCTTTGAATTCTAAAATACCGGCAGGATTAACATTTATCTGGTCAGAAACAGAAGCCAGATAATATGCTTTTTGTGAAAAAATTTCGCTGTAGCTAATGATAAATTTGCCACTTTCTTTAAAGTCAATAAGCGCATTTCTAACTTCTTCTACAGTTGCCATTCCTCCTTGAACAATAGAAATATCTAAAAAGATTCCTTTTATTCTATCATCTTCTTTTGCTTTTTCAATGTTTTCTAAAATTTCGTTTAATCCCATAGACTTACTAGCCTCAAAGCTAAATGGGTCAAAGTCTTCAAATGGGTTTTTAGAACCTCTTTCAGCAATTGGGCCATCAAGCTTAATATGAAGCACTGTATTATCTTTTACTTTTGCTTCTTTATCGTCACCACCGGATAGGGCGGCACCAATTATTCCTACAAATATTAGCGTAACTAAAATTAGGGTAACAAATAACCCGGCAATTGTTGCTAAAAAATATTTAAAAAATTCTTTCATGTTTTTATATTTATTGTGTTAATTCGGTTACATGGAACTCCCGTAATAATTTATTCTCTGCATGAGAAAATTCTTAGGATGGTTGTTTCATGGCTTTAGTTTATTAATTTTGAGCAAATCTATCCATACCTTTATTATAACTAAACCAAAACTACACTAAAGGGACTAAAAAATGATAAACGGTGAAAACCAGATACATTATGCTTATATTTCTTTAGGAACCAATGTTGGTAATAAGAAAGAAAATTTAGTCAATGCACTAAACTATATTAAAGAAGAAAATGAAATCATAAAAGAATCTTCACTCTATTCTACGGAACCATGGGGAAATAAACAACAAGATAGTTTTATTAATCAGGTGGTTTATATTGAAACAAAAAAATCGCCCCTAGAGCTTATGAAATCATTGCTCCAGATTGAAAAAAAAATGGGCAGAGAAAGAATAGAGAAGTGGGGTCCAAGAATAATTGATTTAGACATACTTTTTTATGATAATGAAGTCATAAATGAAGAAAACCTTACGATTCCTCATCCTCATATTCCTGAAAGGAAATTTATCCTAATACCTTTAAAGGAGATTTCAGAGACACTAAATCACCCTATATCTAATCACACAATAGAATGGCATTTAAAAACCTGTCCCGATAAAAATAAGGTGGTGCGGATATAAAATAATTGTAGCTAATTTTCATATTAACGTGTAATTAGTTATTATTGCAACCAAATAGCTGAAAAAAACAACAATAAACATGAAAAAGAATATCAATATTGCCTTAGCTGTTATAGTGTCAGCAACTTTAGTTAGCTGTAACGCTCTAAAGAAAATGGCTAAAAGAATGGATGAGGTTAAATATGAAGTTACGCCTAATCCAATGGAAATGCATGGAGAACAGATAGAAATAACTGTTTCTGGTAGTTTCCCGGAAAAATATTTTCATAAAAAAGTTAATGGGGTTATTACACCTATATTAAAATATGATGGAGGAGAAGAAAAGTTTGCTTCTTTTGCTCTTAAAGGAGAAGACTCTGAGGCTGAAGGAACAGTTATTAAATATGAAGCAGGTGGTAAATTCACACATACAGCAAAAATTCCTTACAAAGAAGGAATGGATGTAGCAACTTTAGAACTTTCTTTAGAAGGCTTTTATAAAAAGAAAACAAAAGTTTTTGACCCAATTAAAGTTGCCGATGGTACTGTTATCACACCTAGATTAGTTAGAAGTGATGACAAACCAATTCTAGGAAAAGATGAGTTTAAAGACAAACACCCTAAAAGTATTTTTGCTGACATTAATTATATCGTAAACACAACATCACCGGTTAGCGGAGATCTTAATAAAGATGATATCAAAAACTTAAAGACAAAAGTTAAGGAATTAACCAAAAACCCTAAAATCGTATTTACTCAAGTTTATACAGAGGCTTATGCTTCTCCTGAAGGTGAGCTTTCTAAAAACGATAATTTAGCAAATGACAGAGCTACCCATGGTGGTAAAACAATAGGTGGCTACTTAAAAGCAGCTAAAATTGAAGCAGCTAAAGAAGATGGTTTTTATGTTGGAAAAGGAAAAGGCGAAGACTGGGAAGGCTTCAAAAAGCTAATGACAGCTTCTGAAATCAAAGATAAAGAGCTTATTTTAAGAGTTCTTGAAATGTACACAGACCTTACGAAGAGAGAAGAAGAAATTAAAAACATGGCGGCTACTTACCAAGAAGTTGCTAAAAAAATTCTTCCTCAATTAAGAAGATCTGAAAACTGGGTAAAATATGATAGCTTAAGCAGAACGAATGAAGAGATTAATGCTCTTTTAGGTTCTGATTACAAAATGTTAACTGCAGAGGAGATTCTTTATGCAGCAACCCTAACAAATGACTTAGGAGAAAAAGAAGCTATTTATAAAAAGTTTGTTGATGCATATCCAAATGACTGGAGAGGTCCAAATAACATTGGTTATATACATGTTATGAAAAACAGCTTAGGAACAGCTAAAACTGAGTTTGAAAAAGCTGATAAATTGAAAGCAAGCAATCCAATTGTTATGAATAACATGGGAGTTATTGCTAGATTAAATGGCGATGTAGATGCAGCTATGGAGTATTACAATAAAGCTTCCGGAGCTGGTTCAGAAGTTAATCACAACAAAGGAATAGTTAATATTATTCAAGGGAACTATGCTGATGCAGTTTCTAACTTTGGTGGAGCTAGTTCATTCAACGGAGCATTAGCTCAAACACTTAACGGCAATCCTGATGGAGCTGCTAAAACTATTGATGGTTCTGATGCTAAAGACGATGCAGATGCATATTACTTAAAAGCAATTGTTGGAGCAAGAACTTCAAACAAAGATATGTTAGTTAACAATCTTAAAACAGCGATAAGCAAAGACAGTAAATTCAAAGAAAAAGCTAAAAGAGATGCTGAGTTCATCAAATACAGAGAAGATTCAGAGTTTCAAGCAGCTACTAACTAAGAATTAAATTAATAGGAATCTTATAAAGGCTAATCATTTGATTAGCCTTTTTTAATAAAAAGAAGTAAACTTGCTAATTAATAAAGAATACATATGAAAAATTCAATACTAATTATAGGAACAGTTCTTTTATTTGGTTTTTCGTTAAGCTCATGTAAAAAAGAATATACATGCTCATGCACTTACGATGATGGCACCAATACTGGTGAGGCAGTTTATACCTTAAAAGAAAAAAAGAAAGAGGTAGCAACAAGATGCGATGCTTATGAAGTAGCAGTAAATAGTACTACTACTTGGGAGTGTGAAGTGAAATAAATTTAATTTATACGTAAAACTACGTATTTCTCTCTTTTTTTACTTTTAAAAAACGAAAAAATTGTATAATTGCTATCAAATTAAAAACTATTTACAAATGAAAAAATTATCAATGATTGCTATGGGAGTAGTGTTGGTTGCATCACTAGCTTCTTGTAAAAAAGATTACACTTGTACTTGTACTTGGACTGATGGAAGTTCTTCATTAAGCTCTAGTACAACACTTCATGCTAAGAAAAAGGATGCTGAAAGTGCTTGCGAAGCTAATCAAGTTACAAACGGCTCTTCAACATGGAAGTGCGAGCTTAAGTAATAAAACTTATTTACTAAAAGCCAGCTTATTAAGCTGGCTTTTTTGTTTTAAATAATTCCGTTACTTTTGTGGTTTAAATTTTTATTATGTTAAAAGGGCTTTCGGTTTTATTTGTATTGACAGTGGGATTAGGAGCTTTTTCCTGTAAAAAAAACTATACCTGTGATTGTACTTGGACGGATGGAGGGAAAAGTCTTTCAGCTACTTAT
>JAUHYR010000018.1 GCA_030426475.1 Bacteroidia bacterium | reverse complement strand
TTCTTAACTCGGCCACGCCGTACAGAAAAAACTATTCCTGACTTTATGTCCCCAAATGCACCTGAGAATAGACTCGATATTATACGTGGTACTGCATAAAAATATCTAAACCGTAAAAGGGCAATTAGGTATTTGTTGAGAAAGCTGGGGTGAAATTGTTGAAATTTAAACAATAAAAGTTCACAAAGGGCATACCTTCTTATTCACCGAGCGAATATTGAGGAACTATTTCAGAAGGTGTGCCTGATTCCTAACCCATGAAGATTCTTCCACTCGCTTTGCTCGGTCAGAATGACGTTTTATCTTGGAGTCATGTTATTTTCTCTAAGCCATCTTATAGATAGTATTGTAGGATGGGCTTTGCCCATCAAGAAGTTTTGAAGTTTGTTTCGTTTAATTTGGTGGGCGGAGCCCACCCTACCTGTACTTCACAACCACCAAGTCGCAATACCTGATATCACCAAAGCACCCATTACATTGAGTTTAAAACCTTGTTTCATCATGCTTTTGATGCGTACTTGTTCAGAGCCGTAAACGATGGCGTTGGGGGCGGTGGCGACGGGTAGCATAAACGCGCAGCTGGCGCTGATGGCTGCGGGCACCATGATTTTGATCGGGTCAACGCCAATGGCATCAGACATTGAGAACAGAATAGGCATGATGATGGCGGTGGTGGCGGTATTGCTCAATTATCATGGAATGCGCTTACTACTCCTCTGCTTCCTTCTACTACAGGATATTATTATATTTGGAGAGAAGCTCCTATTGGTACTTGGACGTTAGTAGATTCTACCATGGGACTTTCTTATAATGATCAAGTTACTGTTTGTTGGGATACGCTTTCTTATAGAATTGAGGTAAAGGATGATTTACCATGTACTTCTAACTCTACGGTCAGAGGAAACTGGTTTGGTGCTAATACTCCTCCTAATGCTTCTTTAATTGATAGTGTTACAGTGGTAAATAATAACACCAATCTTATTACATGGTCTCCTAGTACTACAACTAGTGTTGATACTTATTTTGTGTACCAATTTATCCCTCCGGCTACTTACAATTTAATTGGAACCGTTGGGTTACCTGCTCCTTTCTCCTTTACTCATACCCCTGTTACTCCTGGAGCTCAATCATATAATTATGTGGTTACTCCTATGGATAGCTGTGATATTGTTGGCGATACAAGCTTAGTTCATAATACTATTTGGGCTAGATTAGATTCAACGGACCATTGTAAAGCTGAAAATCATATTTATTGGAATAAATATATTAATTGGGCAGCCGGTGTTCAGCGTTATGAAATTTGGGCGAATGAAAATGCCATGGGATACAATCTTGTGGGAACTTTATCCGGTCCTACTTTAGATACTGCTTTTGTGCATACCGGCATTAATAGTAGTAATTACTGTTATATTATCAGAGCCTTTGATGGTAACGGCAGAAGTTCTTCTTCTAATGAATTATGTTTTACAGTTAATAATTTACTGGACTCTACTATTATTCAAGCGCCTTCTCTCAGGTGTATTTCAGTTGAACCAAATCAGCAGGATATTACTATCACTTGGGTAGCTCCGCTTGACCCTACAGGAAACTTTGCTTCTTATGAGGTGTTTCATGCTACTAATATAGGTGGTCCTTATAGTTCTATTGCTACTATTAATAATGCTGCCACTCTTACTTATACTCACATGGGTGCGTTTAGTGCAAATAGTAACAATTATTATTATGTTACTACCAATTCAGGGTGTTATGGAACAGATCCTTCCAGAAGTACGTCTGACACATTAACTCCTATAAAGTTAAATGTTACTCAGCCTACCGCTGTTACGGCTAACTTAACTTGGAATCAGATTATTAATCCTAACTTACCTAGTTCTTCGGGTAGTTATGATGTTTACAGAGAAACTCCTTTTACTTCTACTAATTGGAATGTTTTGGGAAATACACCGTATGGAAATGAGGCATATAATGATGCCAGAAATGTTTGTAATGAATTAGTTGGATATCGAATTGAAATTGGTGACCAATCGGGTTGTATTTCTGTTTCTTCTATTGATACAGCTAGGTTCAGAGACACTATTCCTCCGCAAGTTATTTCACCGGATAGTATTTCTGTTGATCCGTTTACAGGGAATGTAATTATTGGTTGGACTCCGGGACCTGATGCTGATGTCACCGGATACAATATCATTAAATTTAATCCTACTACGGGTGCTCATGTTAATGTGGGGAATGTGCCAGCTCCGGGAACTAATTATACATACATAGGTGCTAATGCCAACAACGAAGCGGAACAATACAGAGTAACTGTTTACGATAGTTGTGGTAATGAAATTACTTATGTTTTAAACTATCATAAAACGATTTATCTTGAGTCTGATATTGATGTTTGTTTGCCTGGTGTTTACTTAAATTGGAATGCTTATGAGGGTTGGACTACTTCGGCTTCTTATAACATTTATGTTAGTGTGAATAACGGACCGTTTACCTATTTGGCTTCCACAAATAATTTAAATTACCTGCACACTCCTATCAATAATGGGTCTAACTACAGGTATATTGTTAGGGCTTTCGATAATGGTGGTGCAGGACCTAGGTCTTCTACTTCTAATATGGTAATGGAGGATGCCGCTTTATTTGCCACTCCTGATTATCATTACTTACAATATGTTACGGTAAGTGATACCAATGAGATAGAAATTTCTGCTTACATTGATACGGCTGCTCAAATTAGTCAGTTTAACTTAATGAGATCTGACTTTAAATCTGGACCATATTCACTCATTACTTCTGAAGCAATGGGTACAGATACTATCATCAAATTCAAAGATGATAATGTTACTACTAGTTATAAGAGCTATTTCTATAGAGTAGAGGCGGTTGATCCATGTGGTAAAATCGTAGAAACTTCTAATAATGGTAGGTCTATTCTTCTGCAAGTTCAAGATGATGAAGCGGAAGCTACTAATACTTTAACATGGAATAAATATGAAGATTGGGCAGGAACTGTTAAGGAGTATCATATTTACAAAGGTGTAAATGGTTCTAACAACATGCAGTTAATGGCTAAGTTTAAAGGCGATACTGCTCAAACCGCCCTTATCGACTACCTTGCTCCTGAGCTGGATGGTATGGGTAAATTCTGTTATCAAATTGTAGCCATTGAGGATAATCCTTCGTTTGCTACGCTTGAGCCTTCTGTTAGTGTTTCTAATGTAGTATGTGTTACGCATGAGCCATACTTCTACATCCCTAACTCTTTTGTGGTTAATAATAATGCCGGCATTCCCGACTTCAGGCCTAGTCTTAGGTTCTCTGACCTAGAGGGATATAACTTCTCTATCTGGGACAGATGGGGGCATCAGATTTTTGAAACCAACAATCTTGCAGAAGGGTGGAACGGAAAATACAATAATTCAGGTGAGTTAGTTCAAACAGGGGTCTATGTTTTCCTTGTTAAATTTAGAACTGCGAACGGCAAAGACATCGAAAAAAGAGGTACTGTCACAATTCTTAAATAACTTTTAACAATTTTTAATTCTTTTGCAGGCTATCGTACGATAGCCTGCTTTGTTTTAACTAGGAATAATCTTAGATTTGCAGGCAATTTAAAAATTGCATAATGATACTTAATTCAGATAGTAAAATAATTGGAGAAGGCCTTACATATGATGATGTATTACTAGTTCCTTCTTATTCAGAAATACTTCCTAGAGAAGTAGATATAAGTTCTAGGTTTACTACTGAAATAACTCTTAAGGCTCCCATAGTATCATCAGCTATGGACACAGTTACTGAATCAAACCTAGCCATTGCAATAGCTCAAGAAGGTGGAATTGGTGTTTTACATAAAAATATGACTATTGAGCAACAAGCTAATGAAGTCAGAAAAGTAAAACGTTCGGAAAGCGGCATGATTCAAGACCCTGTTACACTTCTTGATAACGCAAATGTGGGAGATGCCCTTAATTTAATGAAAGAACATAAAATTGGAGGAATTCCTGTAATTGATAAAAATAATTTATTGGCAGGTATCGTTACTAACCGTGACTTAAGATTTGAAAAAGACTATAAAAGACCTGTAGGAGAAGTAATGACAAAAGAAAATATTATTACCACAGGCGTTGGTACTAGTCTAAAAGAAGCTGAGGACATTTTGCAACAACATAAAATAGAAAAACTTCCTGTTGTAGATGAAAATAATAAGTTAATTGGATTAATTACATACAAAGATATTATCAAGCTAAAGCTAAAACCTAATGCCTGTAAGGACAGTCTAGGAAGGCTTAGAGTTGCAGCAGCGGTAGGTATTACACCGGATATCATGGACAGGGTTGAAGCCTTGGTAAAATCAGGTGTTGATGCAATCACAATAGATACTGCCCATGGACATTCAAAAGGGGTAGTAGAAGCACTTAAAAAAGTAAAAACAAAATACCCTGACCTACAAGTAGTGGTAGGTAATGTTGCAACAGGTGAAGCAGCATTAATGCTAATAGAAGCCGGAGCTAATGCAATTAAAGTTGGAATTGGACCAGGTTCAATATGCACAACCAGAGTAATTGCGGGAGTAGGAGTTCCACAACTTTCTGCAATATTTACCGTTTATGAATCAATCAAAAAAACTGGAATCCCACTAATAGCCGATGGTGGTATAAGATATACCGGTGATTTAGTAAAAGCTATTGCTGCAGGAGCAGACACAATAATGCTAGGATCCATGTTTGCAGGAGTAGAGGAATCTCCTGGAGAGACAATTATTTATGAAGGAAGAAAATTTAAGACTTATAGAGGAATGGGGTCTATTGAAGCTATGCAACAAGGCTCAAAAGACAGATACTTCCAAGACGCAGAAGATGATATCAAAAAATTAGTTCCCGAAGGAATTTCAGGAAGAGTTCCATTTAAAGGCTATTTAAGTGAGGTATTTTATCAATTTACGGGCGGACTACGGGCAGGAATGGGCTATTGCGGAGCAAAAGATATTGAAACTTTAAAACAAGCTAAATTTGTTAAAATTACATCGTCAGGGATTAGAGAAAGTCATCCACATGATGTAACTATTACCAGAGAAGCACCAAACTATTATAGATAAATTAAAAATTATGAAGGTTAAATTTATTTTATTAGGATTATTATTAGCTGGATTTGCAGCTTTTTCACAAAAAGATCCAACTATTTTAAAAATTGAAAATAAAGAAGTTAAGCTTTCTGAGTTTGAAAGCATCTATAAAAAAAACAATAACAATCCAACCGTTGATAGAAAGGATTTAGAAGAATATTTAGACCTTTTTATCAATTTCAAGTTAAAAGTTCATGATGCAGAAAAGTTAGGTATGGATACTACCAAAGCCTTTATTGAAGAACTAGAAGGCTATAGAAAACAACTTACACAACCCTACTTAACAGATAAAGATGTTTCGGAAGAATTGATTAAAGAAGCTTATGAAAGAATGAAGCAGGAAATAAGAGCAGGACACATCCTTATTAAATTATCGCCTGACGCTCCTGCAAAAGACACTCTTGAAGCTTATAATGAATTACTTAAAATTAGAAAAAGAGTTAAAAACGGTGAAAGTTTTGACGCCATTGGCGCATCTCTTACAGAAACAAAAAATGATAAGTATATCTACGATAAAGATTTGGGTTACTACACTGCTTTTTATATGGTTTACCCTTTCGAAAATGCCTCATATAATACAAAAGTAGGCGATGTTTCTATGCCGGTAAGAACCCGGTTCGGTTACCATATTATCAATGTAATAGATAAACGTCCGGCCAGAGGTGAAATTAAGGCAGCACACATCATGATTAGAACTCCTGAAGGTTCTACAAAAGAAGAAATAGAAAAAGCAAAGGAAAAGCTACTAGAAATTCGTTCGAAAATTGATGAATCTTCAGAAGAAAATAATTTTGCTGCGCTTGCCCAAAAATTTTCAGATGACAAAGGTTCCTCATTTAAAGGTGGTGAATTGCCTCCTTTCGGGCCGGGAAAAATGGTTCAAGAATTTGAAGATGCCACCTTTGCACTAAAAAATGACGGAGACGTTTCTGAACCTATTAAAACTCCATACGGATGGCATCTTATAAAAAGAATTAACCTTAAAACACTTGGTACATTTGAAGACACATACAATGAAATAAAAGTCAAAGTGCAGCGAGACACACGTTCTTCAAAAAGTAAAGAATCATTTATCAATAAAATCAAAAAAGAATACGATTTTAAAGAAATAGCTAAAGAAAAAGCTGATTTCTATAAAGTTGTAGACAAAGACTTAGCAGAAGGTGCATGGTTATTATCAAAAGCTTCAAAACTAAATGCTACCATGGCAAAAATTGGTGATAAAGAAATTAACCAACAAGATTTTGCTAAATATTTATCTGCTAAACAAGTAAAAAGCGCCAATAAAGACTTAAAAGCATTAGTAGATAACTATTACGAAGACTTTATAGACGAACAAGTTATTGCTTATGAAGAATCTAAACTTGCTGAAAAATATCCGGAATACAGAATGCTTTTACAAGAATATAGAGACGGGATTTTACTTTTTGAATTAACAGATGAAAAAGTATGGTCAAAAGCCATAAAAGATACCGTTGGCCTAAAAGAATATTATGAAGCCAATAAATCCAATTACATGTGGCCCGAAAGAGTTGAAGCTATTGTTTACAACTGTGAGAATGAAAAAATTGCCAAACAGGTAAAGAAAATGGTTAAGAAAAAGGCAAAAAAAGGTTACACAAAAGAAGACATTCTAAAAGCTATAAATACTGACTCGCAGTTATATTTAACCATTGAAGAAAATACCTATTCAAAAGGAGAAAATGAGGTAGTTGATATGGCAGAGTGGAATGTCAGAGTTTCTGATATTGTTAAAAGAAAAGATAACAGATATGCCTTTGCTGAAATAACAAAAAAACTTCCGGCTCAGCCAAAGCAAATTTCAGAAGCCAGGGGGTTAATTACTTCGGATTATCAAAATTACCTTGAAAAAGAGTGGATTAAGGAACTAAAATCTAAATACAAATATGAGGTTAAAAAAGACCTTCTTGACCTTGTTAAATAAAGGTTTTTTACCTCTTTTTATAGTATCATTTGCATTCATACAAATTGGATGTAAAAACAGTTCTAATTCTGAATCAGAAAGCAATGCAATTGCCAGAGTAAAAAATACTTACTTATACGAAGAAGATATCAAAGGTTTAGTTTCGAAAGAAACGTCTAGAGAAGATAGTGTCAAAATAATTGAAAACTACATCAATAGTTGGGTAAAAGAAACATTGCTTTTACTTCAGGCAGAGGAAAATTTACCTGAAAACAGAAAAAATTTCTCTAAACAAATAGAAGCCTATAGGAGATCTTTAATTATTTATGAATACGAAAAAGCCTTGGTTGCCCAACAGCTCGACACCAACATTACTTTCCAGGAAATTGAAAATTATTATCTAGACAACAAAGAACAATACAAGCTACGAGAAAACTTATACAGAGTGGGTTATTTTACACTAAGAAATAATTCTCCGGAACTTGATAAAGCAAGAAAGTGGCATAAGTCTTCTAAAGAAAAAGACTTAAACAAACTTCAAGATTATTGTATTCAATTTGCTACTGAATTCAATTTATTCAATCAAAAATGGATGACAAGCTCACAGCTATTAGGTAAATTTAAATCACTTAGAAACCAAAATGAAAATCTATTAACATCCCAAAAATATATTGAATTACAAGATTCCACTTTTATTAATTTCTTTACGGTGTATGAGTACAAGTCTAAAGGAGAGCAAACACCTGTTGAAATTGTTCAGGATAACATCAGAAATTACCTTATTAACGCAAAAAAAATAGAGCTGATAAATACCATGAAAAAGGATATTTATAATGAAGCTCTTGACAAAAATCAAATAGAAAAATTCAACCCTTCAACAAAAAAATAATATGATTCATCCTGATACAGAAATTAGGTACATCAATGCCGAAAAAGGCTACGGAGTTGTTGCAAAAAAACTAATTCCGAAAGGCACCATCACTTGGGTTTTAGATAAATTAGACAGAGAATTTTCTCTATTTGAAATTGACCAAATGGAACCCATCTACAAAGATATAATTGGAACTTATACCTTTAGAAATAATAAAGGAGGGTTTGTATTATGCTGGGATAATGGAAGATACGTTAACCACAGTTTTAACTCCAACTGTATAACTACAGCTTATGATTTTGAAATAGCCATTCGAGATATTCAACCGGGAGAAGAATTAACCGATGACTATGGTTACCTTAATATAACTGAACCTTTTGATGCCCTAGACGAAAGTGATGAGAGAAAAACGGTTTATCCTGATGACCTTTTAAAATATCATGAACTTTGGGATAATAAGCTATCTGCAGCATTTCCAAACATTGTAAAAGTTGAACAACCATTAAAATCATTACTTTCGCAAGAAATGTGGCAAAAGGTCGTTAACATATCTAATAACAAAGAAAAAATGGATTCCATTTTAAATTGTTATTTTGACGAATCAAAAATTAATAACAAATAATGCAGAAAATTACATTAGCAATTTTATTACTTCCCCTTATTTCCTTTTCACAACCTGAAAAAACTGTTGCAGATGAAATAATTGCAGTAGTAGGTCAAAACATTGTATTACAGTCAGATATTGAAGTACAATACGCTAATTATATTTCACAAGGCGCGCCTGTTAATGATGAAACCAAATGCATTATACTTGAAGAATTACTGTTTCAGACCTTATTATTAAACCAGGCAGAAGTAGATAGTGTTGATATTGCCGATAGTCAAGTAGAAGGGGAATTAGACAGAAGACTACGCTTTTTTATACAGCAAATAGGCTCAGAAAAAAAATTAGAGGACTATTACAACAAGAGCATAGAAGAAATTAAAGAAGAATTCAGAGATTTAATAAAAGATCAAATGATGATTCAGCAGATGCAGGCACAAATTACCTCAAGTGTTAAAGTAACTCCTGCCGAAGTAAAAAATTATTTTAACAGTATTCCCACTGATAGTCTGCCATTTATAAACTCTGAAGTAGAAATTGCTCAAATTGTAATAAATGCGCCTGTTAGCTCTGAGGCAAGAGAAATAGCTAGAGAAAAAATTATGGAATTAAAAGAACGTATCATCAAAGGAGAAAGCTTTTCTACTATGGCAGTTTTATATTCTGAAGACCCTGGTTCATCAAAAAAAGGCGGAGAGCTTGGTTATATGGGAAGAGGCGAATTAGTTTCTGAATTTGCGGGAGTTGCCTTTAAACTTAAAGGCACAAAAGTTTCAGAAATAGTCGAGACAAAATATGGCTTTCATATTATGCAACTTATAGACAGAAAAGGAGAAAAGGTAAATGTGCGCCATATTTTAATAAAACCAAAAACAGACAATACCGACTTATTAAAGGCTAAAGCAAAACTAGATTCAATAAAAAACTTAATATTAAACGATACCCTTACTTTTTCTGAAGCAGCGGTTAAATTTTCTCAAGACGAATTTTCAAAAAATAGCAACGGAAATATAATGAATCCACAGTCAGGAAATAATAGCTTTGAAATGGACCAACTAGACCCTTCCCTATTTTTCATTATAGATAAAATGGAAACAGGAGAGATTTCAGAACCTATTCCTTATACCACTATGGAAGGAAAGCAAGCCTATAGAATTATACAGCTTAAAACCAGAACTGAGCCTCACGTTGCTAATTTAAAAGACGATTATCACAGAATTCAAACAGCAGCACTTACCAACAAGCAAAACGAAGCCATTAATGAATGGATTACCAAAAAAGTAAAAAATACCTATATTCGACTCAATGAAGAATATACCAACTGTTCATTTACTAATCCTTGGATAACCCAAAACCCATAGAAACTGAAATTATGCCAGCCAACTATAGTAACGATACCGAAGCATTAAAAGGATTTGTTGAAAAATACGGACTTCTCACTAAAGAGATTAAAAAAGTTATTGTAGGACAAGATGCCGTAGTTAGAGATGTATTGATTTCCATTTTTAGTAGAGGTCATTGTCTTTTAGTAGGAGTTCCCGGATTAGCTAAAACTTTGCTTGTAAATACAATTGCAGATGTATTAGGGCTTTCTTTCAATAGAATTCAATTCACTCCTGATTTGATGCCATCTGACATTACAGGTTCAGAAATATTGGATGAAAACAAGCACTTTAAGTTTATAAAAGGTCCTTTATTTGCGAATATTATTTTGGCAGATGAAATTAACCGAACACCTCCAAAAACGCAGGCTGCATTATTAGAAGCCATGCAAGAAAAAGCCGTAACAACAGGCGGAAAAAATTATAAACTTCCTCTACCCTTTTTTGTTTTAGCTACACAAAACCCAATTGAACAAGAAGGGACCTATCCTCTTCCTGAAGCACAATTAGATCGATTTATGTTGAATATTTGGGTAGATTATCCTTCTTACCAAGAAGAAGTAGATATTGTAAAAAGCACTACATCAGACAAAGATGTTATACTAAATAAAATTTTGGATGCTGAAGAAATCATTTTCTTTCAAAACTTAATAAGAAAAATTCCTGTAGCAGATAATGTGGTGGAATATGCCGTAAAATTAGCTTCTAAAACTCGTCCCGGAGGAGAATTGGCTACTCAAATGGTTAATGACTATCTCAGTTGGGGAGCAGGTCCAAGAGCTTCACAATTCTTATTAATTGGCGCAAAGTGCAATGCTGCATTAAACGGTAAATTTTCTCCTGATATTGAAGATGTAAACGCTGTTGCCTTACCAATTTTAAGACACAGGGTAGTTAGAAATTACAAGGCTGAAGCTGATGAAGTTAGCCTGGAAAAAATCATTACCTCCCTCCTGGAGTAGGTGGAGCATTTCTAGGGTCTCGATAAATTTTATCTACTTTTTCCTTATCGTTACGGGCATCATAATAAGGCTCGTAATTTAGTTTTCCTTTCTTAATAATTAATGCATCGTAACTACCGTCAGGACCGTAATATTCATAATTCCCTTTGAACTTAGGGTCTTCGCAATCTAAATGCTCAAAAACTATTGTTTTATTATCCTTTTCATAACGAAGAGTCATGGTATATTCAGCACTAAATTCAAACACCATTCTTTTCTTAAAACCATTTTCTAATTTAAATATATCGGCACCAAATAATAGTTTTCCTTTAGAAAAATACATGCAATCAATTACTTTTTTAGTAGTCAATCGGTCATTGCCATCCCACCCAAGCAATACGTAATAAATGTTTTTCCTCTTTTTTATGGGAATTAATTCGTAATAAAGCGCTCCGGGCCATGCATTTGAGGTATACGTCTTTTTTTCAGAAATTGCTATTGAATCGGTAATATCTGTCAGCCGAAAATATTTATAGCCTGATTTATCTTTATACTGAACAAACCCAAAATACTGATGAGTACCGTTTTCAAATGGAAGATTCCAGTTAATTAATCTTACTTTTTTGTCGGAAGAGTTTATAACAGCAGCTGACTTTAAATTAAATTCTTGGTCAAAAGAACTGGCATCAGCCAAATATTGATTTATTTCTTCCACCAAAGAATCATTGTACTTCACTCTTAATTCATCCGTCTTAGCATCAATTACCTTTTGTCTGTAATAATCTATCCTTTCAGTATTTCCGTAAGAAATTCCAAAACAAATAATAGAAATAAAAGTCAGTAAACTTTTCATTGAAAATTAAAACGAAGGAAAGTGTATTTTGTTATGCTTGTTATAAATGTAATCTTGCTTTCTTTTCGAGCAGTTGTTCTTCTGTTTCCACTATGTCTTCATCAGGAACACAACAATCAACGGGACACACGGCAGCACATTGAGGTTCCTCATGAAACCCTTTACATTCTGTGCACTTATCCGGTGAAATGTAATAAAAGTCCAAAGAAATTGGCTCGTTTGGATTATCAGCATCAACACTAATTCCACTCATTAGCTTATAATCTCCTTTAACTCCTGTTCCATCTGATATTTTCCACTCTGCTGCTCCCTCATAAATTGCATTATTAGGGCATTCAGGTTCGCAAGCCCCACAATTAATGCACTCATCTGTAATTTTAATCGCCATTCTTAAGAAATGTTTTAGTTTTGTAAGCCGCTACAAAGATAGCATCTTAAGAATAAAAAACTTGTTAAATCAAAAAGATATAGTAAACGCTTTTGTCAAGCTGGGAGAATACTTAGCTAAAAAGGATGGTTTATTTAACGATAAAATAAGATTAGCCGAAGCCTCAAACCCTTGGTTTACTCAGTCATTTATTAATTACTCCATTAACAGTTGGGTGAATTGCTTAAAAAAAGAAACGCTAGAACAATTTTCAGCAAATTATTCTTTTCAGGAAAAGCCAAAAAGTATTGCTATAGTGATGGCAGGAAATATTCCATTAGTAGGTTTTCACGATTTTTTATGTGTTTTACTTTCAGGTAATTCCGTAAAAATTAAAACTTCTAAAAGTGATACCGTTTTACCTATTTTTTTAGCAGATAAATTAATAGAATTTGAACCTAGATTATCAGAAAGAATTGAGTTTACTCAACAATTAAAGAATTTTAATGCTGTTATTGCTACGGGAAGTAATAATACATCGCGCTATTTTGATTACTATTTCGGAAAATATTCACACATTATTAGAAAAAATAGAAACTCAGTTGCAGTATTGTCAGGTGATGAAAGCGAAGAAGAATTAAATGGACTTGCTGAAGACATTTTACTTTATTTTGGTTTAGGATGTAGAAGTATCAGCAAGCTTTACGTTCCAAAAAATTACGACTTAAACCATGTTTTTAAAGCCTTATATGAGTGGAAATGGGTCGGAGACCATCATAAATATGGTTCAAGCTATGATTATTATAAAGCAATTTATCTTTTGAATAAAGAAGAGTTATTAGAAAATGGATTTATCTTGTTTAAAAAAGACAAATCATTTAGCTCACCCGTTGCCACACTATTTTACGAAGAATATGGTAGCATAAATGATGTTAAAAAGGAGCTAGAAACAAGAAAGGATGAGATTCAGTGTGTTGTTTCAAAAACAATTCAAAACGCAATTTCATTTGGTAAAACTCAACAACCAGGCTTATCCGACTTTGCAGACAATATTGATACCATGAAGTTTCTTAGTGAGTTATAAATGATAACTTTTTTCAAAATTCTTTCCGGCTATTTTAGTTTCTAACCAAAGAATAAAATCAAAATAACTTTGTGCCACTGGAACCTCATCTTTCACTGATTTAAGCTTTTTTAAATATTTGGTCATTAGACTTTTTTCTTCTGATTCATTATAATTTTCGGCCAGTTCAATAAGTATTTTATCAAATTTATCAGGTTTTCTAATCTTATTTAGTATTCGTTTTGTTCTTGGCAAAACCCACTCTAAACTTTCTTCGTTTTTAGATTCAATTAATATAAAAAGCTTAAACAGCTGGGCATAATAAAAATTGTTTGACTTAATTTTTTCTTGATTTTTACTGTTATTATTAATTAACTTAGTTATCCATTGGTTTGACTTATTTAAGTTTTCCTTAATAAAATAGTACACCGACAGGTTGAAACAAAATAAATCATAATTCACCCAGTTTATTTCTCGTTCATACTTCTTGACAGTTTCCTCTATTTCAGGCACCATTTTTTCAATTTTTGGAATATCTCTCAATTCAAAATAGGCGCCCAATTGATAAAGTATGGTTGTTTGAATGAAATCTCTTTTATATAATTCTCTGTTACCAAACTTTTTAACGATTTTTTTTACCGTTTCATCTATCTGTTTAGCATCTTTATTAGCCGAACTAAGTATTAGTAAATTATTTAAGGCAGTAAAATATTCGCTTTCAAAGTAATTCTCATACTTTTTATTACTCTCAATTAGGCTTACAATTTTAAAATACTCATCTCTACTATCTTCAAATTTCCCAACATTATATAAAAACATTGCTTTAAGGCTTGCTACAAATATTTTTCGTTTAATATTAATTTTAAACTCCTTTGAATTTTCATAGCTGTTTATCAAATTATCAAATTTATCTTCAAACTGCACAAATTCTTTTCCCAACTTATTTCTTGATATTAATAAGAAATTAAGTGTATTATATTTCAGGTTGATATGATTAGAATAGCTAGCTAAAACCTCCTGTTGTTCTTGATATACAGTTTCAAGTTCTCGTGAAGATAAATCAAGAAACTTTCCCTTTTCTTTGAAAAGTTCCGCTTTAATTTCTAAAATTTCCAACTGAAGTTTTTCTAAAAAAGCAGCTTTTGCTTTTTGGTAAGTGCTTCTTAGTTTTTTGTCACAAGCATCAAACATCCCTTTATTAAACAATACCTTCACCTTTGCCACCTCCTTCTTTAACTCTGTCTCTACCATCCTACTTTCATGATAGTCGCATAGAATATCTAATATTGAATTGTATAGTCTATTTTCATATACCCCAACTTGACTAACTTTAATACTTTCCTTTAGGTCTTTATCAAATCCATTCTTTTTTTGATTTATATATACCTCAAAAAGTTCCGACAACTTCTTATTCTTTTTATTTTCCTTAATTCTTGATATAATATATCGTTTTTCTGTTGGCGACAATTTGTATATCAATTCTTGAAGATGTCTCATATTAATATGTAAAATTTAATTTAATTAAAATGCTTATATTCAATTATTTAAAATTAAATATATAATTTTTAAAATGTAATTTTAATTACAAATATATTTTAATTTACTAATAGTTGGAAGTAACTTTACTAAACAAAATTAAACTCAATGACTATGAGAAAAGCCAGTTACCTATTTTTTCTTTTTGTTATATCAGCTACTAACATTTTTGCACAGACAGTATTTTGGACTGAAAACTTTACATCTGGAGCTGGGTGGGCCCTAAATGTTCCTACAGGAGCTGAAGGCGTTGATGCAAATTTTTTTAAAATATCTGCAAATGAAGGAGGAGGAATTACACCTAACTTGGGAGCTCCCGGAAGTTGTGGAGTAGCCAACAATGGAAACAACACATTACACGTAACAAGTGTATTCAATCCAAATGGTGGTGCCGCTTATGATGCTGGAGGACTCTGTGGAATTTTATTTTGTCCACTTGCTAATAGAAGATCTGAATCACCTACCATTAATTGTACAGGAAGAACAAACATATCTGTAAACTTTAATTACATTGAGGGTGGCCAAGGGACTTTGGATGATGCAACATTGTGGTATTTTGATGGTTCAACTTGGACACAGATAGACAATATGCCAAAAACACTAACAGGTTGTAGCGGCCAAGGTTTATGGACCTCAAGAACAGTTGCTTTACCTGCTTCCGCAAATAATAATGCAAATGTAAAAATAGCCTTCAGGTGGGTAAACAATGATGACGGAATGGGCGCTGACCCATCATTTGCAGTTGATGATATAACCATGACCGTACCATCCTCAGGCCCCACTCCCGTTGCTGATTTTTCTGCATCTGATTCAACACTTTGTGTAGGGCAATGTATAAGTTTTACTGATTTATCTACTAACACACCTACTTCATGGAAATGGTATTTTCCGGGTGCAGTTCCAACAACTTCAACTACACAAAACCCAACTAATGTTTGCTATAATACTGCCGGAACCTATCAAGTTTCTTTAGTTGCAATAAATGCAAATGGACAAGACAGTATTACTAAAACAGCATTTATAAATGTAGTAGCTTGCCCTACGCCAACAGCAAATTTTTCGGCTAGTGACTCTACATTGTGTACCGGGCAATGTATTAGCTTTACTGACTTATCTACCAACACTCCTACAGGTTGGACTTGGTACTTTCAGGGTGGGACACCTGCAACATCCAATGTGCAAAATCCACCAAATATATGCTACAATACTCCGGGAACGTACAATGTCACCTTAGTAGCAAGCAATGCCAACGGACAAGACAGTGTAGTCAAATCAAGCTTTATAACCGTAGCTAATTGCCCCACCCCAGTAGCAAACTGGTCTTCTTCTGATTCTACTTTTTGTGTAGGAAATTGTATTAATTTCACTGATTTAAGTAGTAATAGCCCGACAAGCTGGAATTGGTATTTTCAAGGCGCAACACCTGCAACCTCTAATACTCAAAACCCAACTAATATTTGCTACAATACACCAGGAACTTACAATGTAACTCTAGTAGCAATAAATGGCTTCGGGCAAGATAGTGTAGTTAAAACCAGTTTTATTACTGTTAATTCATGCCCAACGCCTGTAGCAAACTTTTCTGCTTCTGATTCTACTATTTGTGCAGGTGATTGTATCAACTTTACTGATCTTTCCACCAACTCTCCTACTTCTTGGAAATGGTATTTCAATGGAGGTGCACCGGCTACTTCAACCTCTCAAAACCCAACCAACATTTGTTTTAATACTCCGGGTACCTACACCATTTCCTTAGTAGCCACAAATACAAATGGACAAGACAGTATTGTTAAAACTTCTTTTATTACAGTAAATGCATGCAACCCTCCTACATCAGGTATTCAAATTTTCCCGAGTGGTATATGTAAGGGCCAATGCATCACTTTTAATGACGCTAGCATAGGAGCAACTGCCTGGCAATGGACTTTTGTAGGTGGAACTCCTAGCTCATCTTCTGCACAAAATCCAGGGCAAGTTTGTTGGGATACAACAGGAACATTTACAGTTCGTTTAATTGCATCGAACACTGCCGGAAGCGATACAACTACTCGAACAATTACAGTTAGTGATATTCCATCAGTGGTTGCAAGTGCTGACCAAACAATTATTGCAGGAGGCAGTGCACAAATATCCGCAACAGGAACACCAACAGGTGGAACTTATTTGTGGGCACCGCCATACAATATTGATTGTAAAACATGTCCTAATGCGACTGTAACTCCTGAAGATAGTACTATGTATTTTGTCACCTACACTTTAAATGGTTGTTCAATAACTGATACAGTAATCATTTTAGTTGATATAAAATATAATGTTGGAGTTCCTAATGCATTTTCACCAAACGGAAGCGGTAAAAACGACATATTGTATGTAAGAGGCTTTGGAATAGAGACTATGAACTTTACCATATTTAACAGATACGGGCAACAAGTGTTTAATTCTACCGATCAAGCTATTGGATGGGATGGAACACACAATGGAAAAGAAGTAAATCCTGGTGTTTTTGTATGGACTTTAACCGTTTCGTTCAAAAATGGAACAACAGAAGATTTAAAAGGAAATGTCACATTAGTTAGATAGGAGGAATTATGAAAAAAATAATATTTATAAGCTTAATATTTTCTTCAATAGCAATGCTAGGGCAAGAAGATGTTCATTTTTCACAATTTTTTATGACCCCTGTAAATATTAATCCTGCGGCCTCAGGTGTTTACGCTGGAGATATTAGACTTGGAGGGGTTTATAGAAACCAATGGTCAAGCATTGTTGATGCTTATTCTACTATGGGGTTTTATGGCGACTTTAAGTTATTTAGAGGTAAAATTGATAATGGTTATTTTGGTTTAGGTTTTGACATCAATAAAGATGATGCTGGCGACTCAAAATTTTCAATGCTTCAAGGTAATTTAGCACTGTCATATATTTTGCAGATTGATGGTGATAAAAATATGTTAAGTGCCGGATTACAGGGAGGTTATATTCAAAGATCCATCAGTTATGATGCACTTTATTGGGATGAACAATATACAGGTAATGGATTCAATACTGCTTTACCTACTGGGGAAGAAGCATTTCCAACCCAGTCGGTAGGTGTTCCTGATGCAGGTGTTGGTATTCATTGGTTATATCGCCCGGATGATTTGACTATAATTAATGCAGGAATTTCAGCATCCCACCTTCTCTCTCCGGATGTGTCCTTTACAAAAGCTGCTCCTCAAAATTTAATAAGAAAGTTTACTCTTCATTTTAATGGCGAATTTGAAAAGAAGAATACTGATTATGCATTCTTACCAGCAGCTATAATTTCTTTTCAGGATCCAAACAGGTATTTTAATTTAGGTACAGAAATAAAATACTTTGTTAAACATAAAGCTAAGTACACAGGTTTTAGCGAAGAAGTTTCTTTTAGTCTTGGCCCATATTATAGATTGGGAGATGCATTATATGCCGTTGCTAGATTTAATATGGCCGGATTTACATTAGGCGCTAGCTATGACTTTACTATGTCGGACCTTTCATATAGTAATAAATCTTTAGGAGGAATGGAGTTTACTTTAATGTGGAGAGGAAATTTTGGTGGAGGTTCTTCGCTTAAGTTTTACTAATTTTCTATAGCTCCTAAATCCGGAGGGGTATTTCTAGTTTTTCCTTTTCTATCTAACGAAAGAATACTTGGATTATTTGCAATATGACTTCCATCTCCCACATTAATTGCGGGTGAAGAGCTAGCTAAGCCAAAGTCTGTAGAATCTGAAAAAATAATAGCAGTTGGATTTTTGATGATATTTATAAACTTACTTCCATCTGTAGTATTTTCATTTGTTCTCATTATACAATGATCAAACTTATAATTTATAGTGCCAGGTGATAATAAATCAACTTGAAACTCAAAATTATCATCATTTCTTCCATCTACAATACAATTATTAAAATCTGCTTGACCTATGCTTCTTACTTGTGTAGCTCCGTTTATATCAGTATAAGAGTTTTGTAAAAATACCGTTGGAGTTTCTCGGCTACTGGCTGTCCAATAGTTTGCAATTGTAGTGTGATTGAATTCATAATTTCCTCCACCTGATAACGCAACTCCGTACTGACCGCATCTACTAATAATAGTATTATTAATTTGAGCTTGAAAATTACGACCAAAAAAACCAACTCCGGAACAGTTATCTATTTTACAATTGTTTACTAATAACACATTTGAACTAATAGGAGTAGTTGGATAAAATGGTAAAGTTTCAGCTTGAATGCCTATAAAAGCATTTTTAATTTCCAGATAATTTAAAACAACATTGTTTGCCCCTTCATTTATCCAAACCCTATCCCATTGACCGGGAATATCCTTATACTTTTGCTCAAGCCTATCTCCCTGAAAGGTAACAGGCTCTGCTTGAGTTCCATTTATAGTCAAACTTCCGTCTTTATAAACCCAAAGCCCGGAATTATTATGAAAATAAACTCTTACTCCTTTATCAATAGTGAGCTGGTCAAGTGAATCAATCACTAAATAACCATAAACAACATAAGGCTTTGTATTAGTCCAAGTAATATTTACGGGTGGTAAAGAAGGATTACAATCACCATCTAAACAAGAGTAAGGGGGTAATGTTTGAGAATAAACTTTAGGAGTATAGTATATAGCATCTTGACCCCAAGCTACTAAATCAATATCAGAAATATTTGAATTAGTTTCAAAAATAATTTGGGCTTCAACCACCATTGGACTATTCACATTGTTAGGATCTACAGTAACTTCTATAAATCCAAACAAACTATCCTTCTTTTTAATTAAAATATTTGAAAAAGAATTACCTGGTGAGCCATCAATATTTAATCGAAACATTTTAGCATTAGCACCGGATAAGTATATTTTAGAAATTTCAATGGTTTGATTATGCGGATTTTTAATCTTAAAATATTTTGTAGATGACCCGATAGTAGTAAAAACCGTATCGAAAAGAATGGTATCTGTTGAAAGTTCAATATTAGCAGAACCTTCCGTTATTATCTTTTCCTTACGACAAGAAGAAATAACTAAAATAAAAATGACTGAAAAGAATAAAAAGTTCCTCATCTTTGCCATGACAATACGCAATATTACTTTATTTATTGCTTTTTTAAAGCATCAAGCATTATAATTTGGAAAAATCTGCTCAAATATTTGTAACTGAAGATGGTTCAAATTCTTTGTATTTACCTGAATTTGATGAAACCTATCATTCAAGACACGGAGCAATTCAGGAGTCAATGCATGTATTTATTGAAAATGGACTAAAAAGCATTAACAAGAAAAACATAAAAATATTAGAGTTTGGTTTTGGCACCGGATTAAATGCCTTAATGACATTACTTAATTCGAAAGAAAAACAAATTGAATATGCTGGGGTTGAAAAATTTCCTTTAGACATTCCTCTTTTAAATCAACTGAATTATGCTAAAAACAAAGAAGAACATGCTCTATTTGAAAAAATACACTCAGTTGATTGGAATAAAAAAGCAGTTATTACAGATGACTTTTCTTTAGAAAAAATTAAATCCGATTTTATAAACTTCCAATCAAATGAAAAGTTTGACATTATTTACTTTGATGCTTTTGCCCCTAGGGTTCAACCAGAATTATGGACAAAAGAAGTTTTTGAAAAGGTTTTTAGTCTTCTGAGTAAAGGCGGGATTTTAGTAACTTATTGTGCAAAAGGGGCGGTAAAAAGAACACTAAAAGAAGTCGGGTTTGAGGTAATAAAGCTGCCCGGTCCTCCGGGAAAAAGGGAAATGACAAAAGCAGTTAAAAATGTTTAGTTCAGAAGAGATAAAAGAAAGAGGATTGGGTAAAAAATCAGAAAATAAGAAGTTTTTTGATAGAATTAAACGTAAAAAGCCGAAAAATCTTGATGAAAAAATGAATGAATTACATCAAGAAGAATTCGAAAAAACAGACTGCCTTTCTTGCGCTAACTGTTGTAAAACTACCAGCCCAATTTTTAGAAATATTGATATTTCAAGAATTTCAAAACATCTAGGCGTTAAAGAGATTGATTTCATTGAATCAAATCTTTACAAAGACAATGAAGGAGATTATGTATTAAAAAAATCCCCTTGTCTATTTTTAGATGAAAATAATTATTGTAAAATATATGATCACAGACCATTAGCATGTAGAGAATATCCGCACACCAATAGAAAAAAATTCATTCAGATACTAAGTTTGACTTTAAAAAACACTGAAATTTGTCCTGCTACTTTTAATATTATTGAAAACCTTAAAAAGATTGAAAACCAGTTAAAATAATGTTTACTTTCTTTCGTTTCATAAAAATGTTTCAACTTCTACTTATTTCAATAGTATTGTTTTCATGTAATTATGTAGCATCTGAAAGTAATCAAAACTCAACTGAAAATATTCCATTTGTTAAACACGCTTATCATTGGAATAAAAATTATGATAAACACACTGCTATAACCTATAAAATTAAAAGCCCGGCTAACTTTCAAAGAGTTAAAGTCGATTCAACATCTTTTGCAAGCTGGCTTAGGTTTTTGCCTCTAAAAAACGACAATACAGTATATCTATATAATGGAAATAAGAAAGGTAATCAATCAGCTCAATATGCTGTTGTTGATATAGATGTGGGTAATAGAGATTTACAACAGTGTGCCGATGCTGTGATGCGCTTAAGAGCAGAATATCTATTCTCTACAAATAAAGAAAATGATATCTCTTTTAATTTCACAAGTGGTGACATATGTGACTGGAAAAGATGGAAAGAAGGCTATCGTCCGACAATAAAAGGAAGTAATGTGAATTGGAAAAAGAGGACTAGTATGGATGACAGCTATGCTAATTTCAAAAAGTACATGAATATGGTTTTTAATTATGCCGGAACACTATCTCTTGAAAAAGAGTTAAAAGAAAAACCACTTGCTGACTTAAAGGCAGGTGATGTGTTTATAAAAGGTGGTAGCCCTGGTCACGCTGTTATTGTAATTGATGTTGCCATAAATGAAGAAGGAGAAAAACTTTTTTTATTAGCTCAAAGTTATATGCCCGCACAAAATATTCATATTCTAAAGAATCCCAACAATTCACACTTATCCCCATGGTATAAATTAAGTGATTGCAAAGAAATTGTTAACACACCGGAGTGGACGTTTAAACCCAATCAATTAAAGACTTTTCATTAAATAATCTTATTTTTACATTAAATTTAAAACCATGACTAGAAACATTATTGCAATGGTTCTTGCAGCCATAATTGTAGTCTTCACAATATTCACAGTACTAGCTATTTGGGACTTGTGGGAACTTCCTAAAGATGCCATTTTAAGACTTCTTAAAACCTTTTTTGTAATTCTTTGTGCATCAGCCGTTTTATTATTTGTTTTCTCAGTAGTACACAAAAAGAAAGAAAAACAAGAGGAGTAGCAACTGTATTATGCCAAGTTTTGTAGGAAGAGTATGTGTGAATTGTGTAATGGATGAATCTGATCCATTTATCTCCTTTGATGAAAAAGGAGTTTGTAATCATTGTAAAGAATATAAAGAAAAAGCTACTAAAAAGTTAGTTCCGCTAAATCAAAGAGAAGCAGAATTCAAAAGAATAATTTCAAAAATACAAACAGAAGGTAAAGGAAAAAAGTATGATTGTATTCTTGGAATTAGTGGTGGAACAGATAGTTCCTATATGGCATATCTGGCAAAAAAAAATGACTTAAGACCATTAGTCGTACACTTTGATAATGGATGGAATTCAGAATTGGCAGTAAAAAACATTGAGAATATACTTTCTAAACTTGAATTTGACTTAGAAACTTTTGTAATTGATTGGGAAGAGTTTAAAGATATTCAGTTAGCCTATTTAAAAGCAGGAGTAATAGATATTGAAGCTATTACAGATCATGCAATTGCCGGAACTCTATACAAGCTTGCAGGAAAACACAACATTAAATATATCCTTAGTGGATACAACATTGTTACAGAAGCTATTTTACCAAATGCATGGGTATATAACAAACAAGACCACATAAATATCATAGACATTCATAACAAATTTGGAACTATTCCTTTAAAGAATTTCCCGTTTTTTGACTCTATCAGCAGAAAAAAGTATATAAATGCTAAAGGAATTAAAACCATAAATATTTTAAATTATATAGATTATAACAAAAAAGAAGTTCAGCAGATTTTAAAAGATGAGCTTGATTGGAGGGACTACGGAGGCAAGCACTATGAATCCATCTTCACAAGATTCTATCAAGGATATATATTACCAACAAAATTTAATGTAGACAAAAGAAAAGCACATCTTTCAACTTTAATTTGTTCCGGGCAAATTACTAGAGACGAAGCATTAAAAGAGTTAGGTGAGCCAATATATGATTTCGAACAACTAAAAACAGATAAAGAATTTGTACTAAAAAAACTAGGGCTATCTGAAAAAAAATTTGAAGATATTATGAAACAAGAACCTGTGCCTCATTCCGATTTTAAAGTAGGAACCGGTTCTATATATGATGAATACAAATGGCTTAAACCTCTTAAACCAATATTAAGCTCAATAAAACGAAAATGATTGGCATTGTTGATTATGAAGTAGGAAATCTTGCAAGCATAAAAAATATGCTAAAAAAAATTGAGGTAGATAGCTTTTTTATCCAAAACACTAGTGATTTTTCTAAAGCAACTAAATTGATTTTACCCGGTGTAGGTTCCTTTGATTATGGCATAGAACAGCTAGAAAAAAAAGGCTTTGTAGAAGTTATGGAAAATGAGGTTTTGAAAGAAAAAAAGCCAATTTTAGGAATTTGTCTTGGTGCTCAACTTTTAACAAAATCAAGTGAAGAAGGTGTAAAAAAAGGATTAGGATGGGTAGACGCTGACACTATAAAATTTAAAACACAACTTGCAATACCGAATATGGGTTGGGATGAGATTACAATAACTAAAGAGAATAAGCTTCTAAGAGATTTTCATGATGCACCTAGGTTTTACTTCGTTCACTCCTATCATTTTGATTTTAAAGACAAAGAACAAATACTGGCCTATAATAATTATGGCTATGATTATGCTTGTGCTTTTCAAAAAGAAAATATATTGGGTGTTCAGTTTCACCCTGAAAAAAGCCATAAATTTGGAATGCAATTACTAAAAAACTTTAGTCAAAATTTCTAATGAAAAGAGTTAGGGTAATACCAGTACTTTTAATAAAAAACAATGGCTTATATAAACCACATAAGTTTAAAAATCCAAAGTATATTGGCGACCCCATCAATGCAGTCAAAATATTCAACGAAAAAGAAGTAGATGAAATAATCATTTTAGATATTGATGCAACTGCAAAAAAAAAAGAACCCAACTATAAATTAATTGAAGAAATTGCAAGTGAATGTTTTATGCCAATGGCTTACGGAGGAGGCCTTAGTTCACTGTCACAAGCAAAAAAATTATTTAAACTTGGAGTCGAAAAAGTAGTTCTAAATTATGGAGCTTATACTAACCCAAATTTAATAAAAGAAATTGCTTCTCAATATGGAAATCAAAGTGTAGTATGTAGTATAGATGTCGGAAAAAATTGGTTGAGAAATAATTGTATAGCACTTTTAAACGGAACAAAAAAACTAAAAGAAAACCCAATAGAACTTGCAAAGAAATATGTTCAGTATGGTGCCGGAGAACTTTTTATTACCGCTATTTATAAAGAAAACACCTATTCCGGTTATGATATAGAACTAATGAAATCTATTACAGAAAGTGTATCAGTACCTGTAATTGCTTCAGGAGGAGCTAGCTCTGTAAAAGACTTTGTTGAAGTAGTAAGCAAAGGCAAAGCTTCGGCAGTAAGTGCAGGAAGCTTATTTGTTTTCTATGGTAAAGAAAAAGGAGTATTAATCAATTTTCCTTCACCCGAAAAGCTAAAAAGTGAATTATTTTCAAAGCTATAATGAAAGAGTTTAAATTTGAAAATAAAAATATAATCATATTGTCTCCGGAAAAATGGGGAAAAAATCATATTTCTAAACATCATTATGCTAAAGAATTAGCTAAAAACAACAAGGTATGGTTTGTTGAGTCTTGTGGTGAAAAAAACCTCAAAGAGAGCATAGTTATTTTAAATTCTGAAATTCAGAACCTAACAATTATTAAATACAAACAAACTATCAAAGGGAGAAGGTTTTTACCAAACATATTTGTATCCTTTTTAGAAAAAAGCATTGTCAAAAGAATACTCAAAAAAATTGACGTAGAAATAGATGTCGTATGGAGTTTTGACCAGTTTCGGTTTTTAAATTTGAAGCAATTCGATGCAAAAATAAAAATATTTCACCCTGTTGATATTACCAACTCTCCCTCTTCTCAAAAAAGTATGATAGCCAATTCCTCTGATATAATTTTTCATGTTTCAGATTATATAGTTGAAGATATTATAACTAAAAAACCGATTTATTTTATACAGCATGGCTTATCCGAAGAATTCATAAACCCAAAAAAAATTAATAAACCTTCATACATAATTGAAAACAAAATAAATGTTGGTTATGTAGGTAACCTTATTAACTCATTTGTTGATTGGGAAAATTTAATAAAAACTGTTAAAGAAAACGATGATATAAACTTTGTTTTTATTGGCCCTATTCATAAGTCAAATATATCTGGGAAATCCAAAAATCAAGAAAAAATAAATGAGCTAAAAGCACTAAAAAATGTAACTTTAACCGGAGAAATTGAAAGTAAACGCCTAGCTGGAATACTAGGTTACTTTGATATGTTTTGGTTATGCTATGATTCTTTTTTATTTAAAAAACAAGTGTCAAATAGCCATAAAATAATAGAATATTTAAGTACAGGAAAGCCAATAGTTTCTAATAAAATAAAAATGTACGAAAATCCTGAATTACTAATTCAGGTAAAAAGTAATACGGAAATTTCTAAAATAATAAGAAAAATATCGGGTAATTTATCTGCTTACAATGTAGAAGATAAAAAAAAGAATAGAATAGAATATGCACACATATATACATACAAAAAAAACCTTAGTACAATAGCAAATTTATTACTTAACCATGTGTGAAATAAGCATTGTCATCCCCACCCTTAATAGATATGATTGTCTTAAAAATACAATCAAAGATTTATACAACCAAAGTGTACAAAACTTTGAAATTATTATTATTGACCAAACAGATAAGGACAAAGCTCAGGAAATTAAGGGAGATAAGGTTTACTATATTTTACAAAAAGAAAAGTCAGCATCAAAAGCTAGAAACAGAGGCTTGATTACTTCAAAAGCAGAAATAGTACTATTTATTGATGATGATGTAATTATAGAAAACAAAAATTTTTTAAAAAATCATATTGATCATTATAAAAATCCAAATAATTCTGGAGTTTCCGGAGCAACTCTATCAATGGACAGTAAGTTTTGCAACATTTTACCTAAAAAAGCACTAAAAAAACATATTGGATGGATGCATTTCCCAGGAAATTATAACAAGCCATTTAAAATTCCTAATGGAAGATCTTGCAATCTATCTGTAAGGAAAAGCTTTGCGCTAGATATTGGAGGGATGGATGAAAGATTTGACAAAGGAGCCTATAGAGAAGAATCAGACTTTTGTTTAAGATTAACTAAAAAGTACGGAGATTTGGTATATGACCCTAACTGTTACCTTATTCACATTGGAAACAATACAGGCGGAATTCGTTCATGGACAAGCTCAAAAGATATAATACACCCATACCAGCATATGTTTGGCTCTTGGTATTTCATGTTTAAAAACTTGCCTCTTTATATCTGGTTTGAATATTCATGGTATATGTTAAGAAGGTTTATTCTACATAAAAAATTATTACACAGGTTTTATTTAATTCCTTATGCAGGTTTTAAATATATTTTAGCCAGCTTTGAAGCTGCGTATTTTAGTTTAAAAAAACCGCTTACCTTAAATTAACTTTTGAAAATTTCATATAACCCATATAAAACCACTGGCACATTACTCTTAATCTCTTGTGCTTGGATTATATTTGAAGGAGCTCTAAGAAAATGGTTATTACCAAGTATAAGCTCCCAGCTATTTGCTTTGAAATATGTTTTGTTTATAACTACTTATTTATTTCATTATTTAACTTCAGAAACTCCTATTGAAAAAATTAAAAAGCCATTCCAAATGACATTATTTCTAGTAATCGCCTGGTGTGGATTCTCATATCTTTTTTACAGCCCACTAAATTCGCCCTTTTTAGTTAAAACAATGGGGATAGTAAATTACTTGTTCTTTATACCATTAATTTCTGTAATTCCAAAATATATTGATGATGTTGAGAAATTTGAAAAAATCATCATCAATCTATTATACATTTCACTTCCATTGCTGTTACTGGGGGTAATACAATATTATTTACCAACTGATCATTTTTTAAACACACTTGTTAATGAAGAACAAAAAATCTCCAGAGTTTCTGGATATACACGAGTTTTATCAATTTTTACATTTGTAAAAATTTATAATGTATACTTACTCTTCATAATACCTGTCTTTTTTAGTTATCTTTTTTATAGGTTTTACTATGGAGGCAAAACAATATTGATAATTTTTATAATAGCCCTTGGATTACTTAATACCATTATGACTGGCTCAAGACTACCTACTTTCCTTTGCTTTTGTTTTATACTTTTAATTTTGGGCTATCTCTTTGTTGTAGTACCTAACTTCCGAAGTTTTATTATTTTTACAATCATCTCTACTTCGATTGCTTCACTTTTTTTAATTAGCAATGTGAAGGCTTTTAAAGATTCAACTTCAGCTTTTATGGAAAGAACTGAACTACAAGAGGAGCTGGGTGAAAAAGGACATGAAGATTATACTGCCAAAGAAAGATTAATAGACAGACTTGATATATATAAATATGCTGATGAAGCAGGAATGTTAGGTTTTGGAATAGGGACAACCTATCAAGGAACTGGCTTCTATCTATCAAAACACAGACCTGATATCAAGTATGAAGAAGAAGGCGAAAGAGTAGTTCTAGAAATAGGAGTAATTGGCGCTACTTTAATTTTACTTTTAAGAATTACTATCCTGGTTTATTCATTAAAATTACTTTTTTTAATAAAAAATATTAAATATGCATTGTTTTTAACCCCTTTAGTTTTATATCTAGTTCCTGAAACCTTATTTATTAATAATTTAACTTTTAACTACTTTGACAACTTCAGCTATTGGTGTTGTTTTGGATTAATTCTCTCCATTAAAAATATTCATTCTAACTATATAGAAAAGAAGCTTGAAAATACTATACATTCATAGGAAAAAAGGATTTGGCTTCAGTTTTGAGCAATTATTCAAATCTATTCAATCTCAAATTTCAAAAGAACATGAAATAATTAATTATTATCAAAACCCTGAATTAAACATCTTTCAAGAAGCAAAAGAAATTAATAAGATTGAAGCAGACATTATTCATATTACCGGAGGTTATGGTATAATTTCTTTATTCCTAAAAAGGAAAAACAAAACTATCCTTACTATTCATGACTTAAACCACCTCATTTATGATTTAAAAGGATTAAAAAAATGCTTGTATAAATTAATTTATTTCTCTATTCCTTTTAAAAATGTTGTTAGGGTAACTACTGTATCCAACTATACTAAAAATAACATTTTAAAACACTTTAAAATCAGAAGTGAAAAAGTAAATGTAATATACAACTGTTACCCCCCTATCTTTAAATGTTTTCCAAAAGATTTTAATTCTCTAAACCCAGTAATTCTGCATATTGGGACAAAACCAAATAAGAATCTTGAAAAAACTGCTGAGGCAATTAGTAATATAAAATGCAAGCTGGTTGTTATTGGAAAACTTAATAGTAAGCAACAAACTACTTTAAATAAATTTAAAGTTGATTATGAAAATAAAATAAATCTTACCACTGAAGAAGTATTCAATGAATACAAAAATTGCGATATCGTTAGCTTCGCCTCATTAAGAGAAGGGTTTGGACTACCTATTATTGAGGCAAATGTTGTGGGAAGAGTTATACTTACATCAAACACAACTTCAATGCCTGAAGTAGCTTCCGATTCGGCCCACATCATTAACCCATATAATGTAAAAGAAATAGAAGAAGGATTTAAAAAAATAATTTCTGATGAAAATTACAGAAACACACTTGTAGAAAATGGACTAAAAAATGCTACGCTTTTTACACCTGAAAAAATAGCCAAAGATTATTTAGATATTTACAAAGAAATTATTTTTAATAATGGATAAGCTCAAATATCAAATAATAACCCCTAATGACAAGGAGTTTCACAATAGTCTTTTGGAAACGGCTTCTGAAATCCATCAAAGAGAAAAAGATACTTTAGAGTGGTTAAAATGGAAATACTTTAGCAGCCCTTTTGGAAATTGTATTGTAGCCGGTGCATTAAATGAACAAAATAAAGTTATTGGGGAAATTTCTTTTGGAAGATACGAGTTCGTTCTAGACAATAAAATTGTAAACGCAGCATATTCATATCAAACAATGGTTCATCCGAACTATCAGGGAAAAGGAGTGTTCAAAAAACTAACTAATCTAGCTATTGACGAATGCAAAAAACAAGGTATTGAAGTTTTATTTAACTTTCCAAATGCAAATAGTTATATGCCATTTATAAAAAATAAATGGAAACCAATAAACAGTATTAAATACTGGATGAAACCAATGAGGTTTTTAAAAGTTTCGGCAAACATTACTTCAATTAGAAAATCTTTTCGGGTAGACGTTAATACATCACTAAAGGAAATTGATGTACCTAAATTGAAAGAGTTGTTTTCTGGAGTCAAACCATTAAACATTCAAAATACACTTTGCCCAAACAGGACAAAAGAGTTTTTAGAATGGAGATACATAAGCTACCCGGTTGCAAAATATAAATGTGTTATTAACGATAAGCTTGCTATTATTGCAAGAACAGGGAAAAGAGGTAAATTAAAAGAAGTACAAATAATGGAAGTATTTCAGATGACACCTGATTCATTCAATAAAAATGAAGTTAAGAGAATAGCAGAGCAGATAAAAACAGAGCTGGATGTAGATTTAATTACCTTTAATATAACAGAAGTACATCCTTTAAATAATATATTAAAATCTGCTGGTTTTATATCAATGCCCCACACCATAAAATTTTGTATATACCCGTTAACTGAAAAATTTGAAAATTATACCCACAAAAAAGACTGGATAATAACAGCTACTGAATTTCATAGATATTAATGAAAAAAAAAGTAGTCATATTTACTGATTGGTTTTTACCAGGATATAAAGCCGGAGGACCTGTTAAATCCATAAAAAATCTTATTGACTTACTAAAAGACAAGTATGATTTCTATGTTATTACCTCTGACAGGGATTTTGGAGACAATGAAAGCTACAAAAACATCAAGCTAAACATATGGATTAAAACGACTGACTACAAAATTTATTACGCAGATAATACTCATCAAACAAAAAGTAACTTTTCAAGACTAATTCAAGAAATAAACCCTAACTATATTTACATAAATGGTATTTTTTCTCCAAAATTTAGTATCAATCCATTACTAATAAGCAAAAAAATAGAATTAGCTAAAATTATAGTTGCACCAAGAGGAATGTTGGGTAAAGGAGCTTTAAAGATTAAATCAAATAAAAAGAAAATATTTTTGATGCTAGCTAAAGCTAAAGGCATTTATAAAAATATCATTTGGCATGCTACCACAGTTGAAGAAGAAATCGACATTCAAAAATTGTTTGGTAAAAACACTTCTATAAGGGTTGCAGAAAATCTCCCATCCAAACACAATTTGGATTTAAAAAGTAACCCTGAAAAAAACCCAACAAAATTTATTTTTTGCTCAAGAATTTGCGAAAAGAAAAATCTAATGTTCGCCATCAGTAGTTTTTCTAAAATTAACCCTTCATTAAACTTTGCTTTTGATATTTACGGTCCTATTGAAGATGAAAAATATTGGAATGAATGCCAATCTATTATCCAATCTACATCACTTCAAGATAAAATAGCTTATAAAGGAGAAATTATTCCCTCCAAAATTTTTTCAACGCATGAAAAATATCATTTTTACATTCTTCCAACTTATCATGAAAATTATGGTCACTCTATAGTTGAAGCTATGCAATCAGGGTGTGTCCCAATTATAAGTAATAATACGCCATGGATAAATTTGGAAGAAAAAAAAGTTGGTTGGGATATCTCATTAAAAAAAGAAAACTCTTTTATTAGGGTCATTGAAAATGCTATTAATATGAGTAATCAAGAATATTCAGAATTATCAATAAGCGCAGTAACATATATTAATCAACACATTTACTCTAAAGAAATTATAGATAGGAGCTATAAACTTTTTAGCTAATTGCACCTTTTAATTATTTTTACCGTCAAACTAAAAAAATGTACATTTTAGGAATTAACGCATACCATGGAGATTCTTCTGCTAGTATTCATAAAGATGGAGAGTTGATAGCAGCTACTGAAGAAGAAAGGTTCAGAAGAATAAAACATTGGGCAGGATTTCCTTCTGAGGCTATTAAATTTTGTTTGAAAGAAGCAAACATAGATATATCTGAAGTTGATTTTATTACTATTTCCAGAGACCCATCAGCCAACCTTCAAAAAAAGATATTTCATTCTCTTAAAAACTTAGTAAGCGTTAAAGCCATTAAAGATAGATTGGCTAATAGCATGAAAGTAGGCTCAACAAAAGAAGAATTAGCCAAAGCGTTAAATGTTTCTGTTGAATCAATAAAAGGAGAAATTAAAAATATTGAGCATCATAGAAGTCACATGGCTAGTGCATTTTATCCATCGCCATTTAAAGAAGCTGCTATTCTTTCTATAGATGGATTTGGAGATTTTACTTCAACTATGATTGGGATTGGAAAAGGAACCCAAATTGAAGTCTTAGATTCCGTTATTTATCCACATTCTGTTGGTGTATTTTATACAACTTTTACTCAATATTTAGGCTTTCCAAATTACGGAGATGAATATAAAGTAATGGGCTTAGCCCCATACGGAGAACCAAAATATTTGGAACAACTAAGAGATGTTCTTATTTTCAAAGACAATGGATTATTTGAATTGAATACCAAATACTTTAAGCATGCTAAAGAAGGTGTAAGCATGAGTTGGGAGAATGGTGAGCCAAATATTGAGCCCATATTTTCTGATTTTATGATAGAAAAATTTGGTCCTGCCAGACAAAAATCTGATAAACTAGAACAGCATCATATTGATTTAGCAACTTCAGTTCAAAAAATTACAGAAGAATTAATTTTTCATATTCTAAACCATTTGCAAAAAAGAACAGGACTTGAAAATATATGTATTGCCGGAGGTGTGGCCCAAAACTCAGTAGCTAATGGGAAAGTATTGGACAACACTTCTTTCAAAAACATTTACATTCCATCCGCAGGGCATGATGCCGGAACTTCTATTGGCTCAGCGCTATTTCACTATCACCATAATTTAAATAAACCAAGAACTAAACCTGTTTTTCATGCTTACACCGGAAGTAAATTTTCAAATGAAGAAATTGAAAAAATTTTAACTGAAAAAGGAGTTAATTACACCAAGTACGATGATGAAAAATTATTTGAAATTGTAACAGAACAATTAATTAATGCAGGAGTAGTTGGTTGGTTTCAGGGAAGAGCAGAGTTTGGTCCAAGAGCATTAGGCCACCGTTCAATAATTGTTGACCCAAGAAGAAAAGATGCAAAAGAATTACTAAATGAAAAAATAAAAAGAAGAGAAAGCTTCAGACCTTTTGCACCATCCATTCTTGCAGAATACGTTGAAGAGTACTTTGAAAGGACAGATAAAGTTCCTTTCATGGAAAAAGTTTATCCCATAAAAAAAGAAAAACATGAAGTTATTCCGGCAGTAACACATGTTGACGGGACAGGAAGATTACAAACCGTTGAAAAAGGCGATAGATATTATGATTTAATTGAAACGTTTAGAAAAAAGACCAACGTACCGGTTTTATTAAACACCTCTTTTAACGAAAATGAACCTATTGTAAATACTCCGGAAGAAGCATTAGATTGTTTTCAACGAACAAAAATGGACATGTTGGTATTAGAAAACATTGTCGTAACCCGATAAATAATTATCGTGAAAGTTTCTATAATTACATCTTGTTTTAATAGTGAAAAAACCATTGAGGATACCATCCAATCGGTGTTATCACAAACTTATCCAAACATTGAGTATATAATTATTGATGGAAAATCAACTGATAAAACATTAGAAATAGTTAATAATCAAAGAGATAAGATTACAAAAGTAGTTTCAGAAGAAGATAATGGAATCTATGACGCACTTAACAAAGGAATAAATTTAGCAACAGGAGACATTATTGGCTTTCTTCATTCGGATGACATTTTTGCTCATTCAAATGTTATAGAAAATGTTGTGAAGCTATTTAAAGAAACTAATACGGATGCTGTATATGCTGACCTATTTTATGTAGATAGAAAAAATACCAATAAAATAATTCGAAACTGGAAATCAGGAGAGTATAAATACGGAGTGTTTTTAAACGGATGGATGCCTCCACACCCCACTGTTTATATAAAAAAAGAAGTTTATAACAAGTTAGGATTCTTCAATCTTGATTTCAAAACAGCAGCAGATTATGAATTAATGCTTCGCTTTTTTCACAAACACAAAATTAATTTAACCTATCTAAAAGAAGTAACGGTTAAAATGAGAGTTGGCGGACAAAGTAATGTAACGTTAAAAAACAGGATAAACGCCAATAAGGAAGACAGAAAAGCATGGAAAATAAACAATCTAAAACCTAGGTTCTATACATTATGGCTTAAGCCACTTAGAAAGATTTTTCAATACCTCTAGATTTATCAGCTTTCTAACCACTAAATTTCATAGTTTTGTACAAAATTTAATCCCATAATATGTTTACAGGCCTATTACATCTACACTCATTTTTAAGATGGGTTTTATTATTGTTATTAATCATTGGTTTAATAAAAGCGTATGCAGGTTGGTTGGGTAAAAAACCATTTACTGCTGGCGATAAAAAAATTCATCTATTCTTAATGATTGCTGCACACGTTCAATTATTAATTGGTATTGTAGTTTATTCAATGAGCAGTATTGTAAGTTATGGCATTAGTAATATGTCCGAAGCTATGAAAGAACCTTCTTTAAGATTTTGGACAGTAGAGCATATTGCTGCAATGGTTATAGCTATTGTTTTAATTACCATTGGTAGAAGCAAATCTAAAAAAGCAGAATTAGATGTAAATAAGCATAAGTTCCCTGCTATATTTTATACAATAGCTATTCTCATTATTTTGTGGGCAATTCCTTGGGTAGAGAGAGGTTGGTTTTAAATGGGTAGTCAAAAATTTCAATATACAGCCGCTAAAGAAGTTGAAAAAGCCATTTTGGTGGGGTTGGTTACGCCCCAACAAAATGAAAAACAACTTGAAGAATACTTGGATGAATTAGCATTTTTAGCCGAAACAGCCGGTGCAGTTACCGTTAAAAAATTCACGCAAAAAGTTGAACATCCTAACTCAAAATATTTTGTTGGCAAAGGAAAAATAGAAGAGATAAAAGCTTATGTAGATGAGCATAAAATTAGCCTGATTATTTTTGACGATGAACTTTCCCCCTCTCAACTGAGAAACATTGAAAGATTTCTTGAAAAAAAGATTTTAGATAGAAGTAATCTTATCTTGGATATTTTTGCAAGTAGAGCCAGAACAGCTCATGCTAAAACCCAGGTAGAATTAGCTCAATACCAATATTTATTACCTAGACTAACTAGAATGTGGACTCACCTTGAAAGACAAAAAGGTGGTATTGGAATGAGAGGGCCGGGTGAAACGCAAATAGAAACCGATAGAAGAATTATTCAGCAAAAAATATCTCTTTTAAAAGAACAACTAGACAAAATTGACAAACAAAAAGCAACACAAAGAAAGCACCGAGTTGAATTAATTAGAGCAGCACTTGTTGGCTATACCAATGTTGGAAAGTCAACATTAATGAATGTTTTAAGTAAATCAGATGTATTTGCCGAAAATAAATTATTCGCTACACTTGATACTACCATGAGAAAAGTAGTTATAGATAATTTGCCTTTTTTATTGACAGATACAGTAGGTTTCATAAGAAAGTTACCGCATGATTTAGTAGAGTCTTTCAAATCTACATTAGATGAAGTGCGTGAAGCAGACATTTTGTTGCATGTAGTAGATATTTCACACCCAAATTTTGAAGAACAATTCCAAGTTGTCAATGACACTTTAAAAGAAATTGGTGCCATTGACAAGCCCACTATTCTAATTTTCAATAAAATTGATAATTACGAATACATTCCTAGAGAAGAAGATGACATTAATCCAAAAACTAAGGAGAATTATACGTTAGAAGATTGGAAAAACTCATGGATGGCAAAAATGTCAACTCCATGTATTTTTATTTCTGCTCAAAAAAAGCAAAACATAAAAGAACTAAAGTCATTGCTGTACAAGGAAATTAAAAAACTTCACCTTAGCATTTATCCTCATCAGCTGCTCTACTAAAAATAAATTTAGTGGAATAAAAATAATTTTTAAATTTGCCGTCCATTATTGCTGGTGCCATAGCTCAGTCGGTAGAGCAAAGGACTGAAAATCCTTGTGTCGCTGGTTCGATTCCAGCTGGCACCACTCAAAAGCAACCTTATCGGTTGCTTTTGTTATTTTAGCCTAAACTTATTTTGTGAATTTATCCATAGACATAGGAAACAGCTCAACAAAAACAGGCTTGTTTAATCATTCAGAATTGGTTGAGCATCAAAAGTTTAACACTAATAGTCAATTAAAAAAATACATTTCACAAAAATCGCCATCACGTATTATTGTTTCCAATGTAGGTAAGGAAAACCAGGAATTAAAAGAGTTTTTACAACAATTCAATACTGTTTTTCTTTCTAAAGAAACTTCACTTCCTATTCAGTTAAACTACCTCTCTCCCACTTTAGGGCAAGACAGAATAGCTATAGCTGTTGGCGGAGTATCAGTGTTTCCAAATAAAAATATTTTAGTTATTGATGCAGGGTCTTGTATTACTTATGATGTGGTTACTTCAAATAAAGAATATATTGGTGGAGCAATCTCTCCAGGATTAAATATGAGATTAAAAGCCATGCACCATTTTACTGGTAAATTACCTGCCGTTCCTCCAAAAATTGACGCCTTTCTTATTGAAAAAACAACCGAAGATTGTATGTTGTCGGGCACTATTAATGGAATACTCGGAGAAATTTCATCTTATATATATAAAATAAAAAGCCAATTAGGTAGTTTAGAGATAATCATCACCGGTGGAGATGCCAAAATAATACAATTGGAAAAAGAATTAAAAAATAACATCTTTGCAGACCCATTTTTGGTATTGAAAGGACTAAATGAAATTTTACTCTATAATAAAACATCTTAGTGTTTGCGTTTTTCTAGTATTAGCCTTTAATACTATTGCACAAATCAACTCTTATTCTCCTTACTCAAGGTATGGATTGGGAGACTTAAATAAAAACTACTTTGCAAATAACAAAGCATTGGGTGGATTAAGTTACGGAATGACTTCTCCACTTAATATTAATATTAACAACCCAGCAACATATTCTTATTATTGGTTAACTAATTTTGAGGCAGGACTCACAGGAACAGCCACACAGATGAATACCTCTGATGGACAAACACAAGTAAATGCCCTAAATCAATTTAGTTATTTAGCTTTTGGTATGCCTTTAAAAGCTAATAGATGGGGTTTAACTTTTGGAGCAGTACCGATGAGTAGTATTGGCTATAACTTTACCAGTACAGATAGTCTGGATGTAATTGGCAGAATTGAAAACAGTTTTGATGGATCAGGTGGATTAAATAGATTCTTTTTAGGAAGCGGGTTCAACTTTGTTATTGACACTACAAATACGCTAGCATTTGGTTTTAATTTCAATTACATTTTCGGAGACTTATTCAATCGTCAAAGATTAGTTTACAAAGATGTTTCTAATGCTTACAACACCCTTCAAACTGAAAGAATAAATGTGAACGACATTGGTTTTGATTTTGGTTTTCAGTATAAAAAAGACTTTAGAGCCTGCTCTAAAAAAGACTCTTTAAAAAACTGTATTGAAAGAAGTGATTATTCTTTTGCTATTGGAGCATATTATGGCTCTCAATCTAACTTAAACGCTAAGCTTACGCAACTTACAAGAACATATACCGGCAACACTAACTTTGAAGCCTTTAAAGATACCGTTCACTACGTTTCCGAGCAAAAGGATACAGTAAAGCTTCCACAAACTATTGGTATAGGTTTTACTTTTCAAAAAAAGAATCATTGGTTAATTGGAGTGGATATGCAAATTCAACAATGGGCTGCTACCGTATTCAACCAATCTATTTTATTTCAAAATAGCTCAAGGTTTGCTGCAGGCTTCGAAATTATTCCTGTTCCTAAGCCGGATGCAGGCACATCTTACTTAGGATTAATCACTTACAGAATAGGCGCAAAGTATGAAACAGGCTTTTTAAATATTAATAATACATCCATAACTGACTTTGGCATAAACTTTGGTTTTGGTTTACCGTTCCGAAAAACTTTATCAAAGCTTAACTTAGCATTTGAATTAGGACAAAGAGGAACACTAGAAAACAACTTAATACAAGAAAGATATATAAAAGGTACTTTAGGATTAACAATTAACGATAAATGGTTCAACAAAAGAAAATACGATTAAATTTTAATGATATGAAATAGCCGTAATAGATAATCATAATAACAACTTGTAATGATTATTTAAGGCGTATTCCATTTGACAAATAATAAACAATAAAAAAGAAACAAATGAAAAAGCTAGTTTTAGGATTACTTTTAATTGGAAGTTACTTTGTAACAAACGCACAAGGAAAATATGGTGCAACACCTCAGGATAGTGTAAAATGTATTGAAGCATTAGCTATCTATTCAGATTATATAAAAAATGACCTACCTACCGCAAAAAAATATTGGAGAGTGGCTTATACGAAATGTCCTGCTTCAAGAAAAAGTCTTTATACAAATGGTGTGGATATTTATGAAGCTGAAATCAAAAAGAATAAAGACAACAAAGAATTAGTGAACGCTTTTGTAGATACTATTTTAATGATTTACGACCAAAGAATTGTGCATTTCGGACAAGAGGGTTATGTTTTAGGAAGAAAAGGAATGGACATGATGAAATATCGCCCAAACGAACCTTACAAAGCTTTTGAAGTGTTAGACAAATCAATGGATTTGGAAGGTAATGATGCTGACCCTGGAGTTCTTTATTTCTATATGAGATCTATCATTGAAAGTGAAGAAAAAGGTAAAAAGACTAAAGAAGACGTATTAAATGCTTTTGGTAAAACACTTGAAATAGCTGAGTACAATATTTATAATGGAGATGAAAAGAAAAAAGAAAATTATAAAAAAGCGATTGATGGAATTATAGCTTCTTCATCTCAATATTTAGGTTGTGAAACGCTTTTACCTATTGCTAAAGAAAAATATGAGAGCAAAAAAGACGATGTAGCCTGGTTAAGAAGAATGGCAAAACTATTGAAAAGAAAAGATTGTACTGAGAATGAAGAATTCGCGAAAATTTCAGTACGTTTATTTGAATTAGAGCCTACTGCTGATGCTGCTGAAAACTTAGCTCGAATGTTTTTCGGAAAAAAGGATTATAGTCAATCTGCAAAGTATTTCCAACAGGCTATTGATTTAGCTGAAGGTCAAACCGAGCAAAAAGCTGACTATTATTTAGGTCTTGCTTATGCTCAATCAAGTCAGGGTTCTAAATCTGCTGCAAGAACTTCAGCGTTAAAAGCAGCTTCATTAAAGTCTGGTTTTGGAGCTCCATATATTTTCATCGGAGAAATGTATGCTTCAAGTGCATCATCTTGCGGGACTGATGCTTGTTCTCAAGGGTTAGTTTATTGCTTGGCGGTTGATATGTTTCAAAAAGCATTATCAGTTTCAGATGACGCCAATGTCACAGCTAAAGCATCTTCTTTAATATCAACTTATTCAGCTTATTTTCCTAAACAAGAAGACTGTTTCTTTGTCGGAATTAAAGAAGGTTCTTCACACACTGTAGGATGTTGGATTAACGCTTCAACTACAGTAAGATTTAAAAAATAAATGATAGCTAAACTCTATCACATTATAAAACTTGTCCCGGCTTTACTTTTAGTCGGGACATTTTTGTTTGCATGCGAAAACGATGTAAAAGAAGTAGAAGAAATGACTTCCCACATCAAATTACCTGTTGAAGTAGCCACAGATGTTGACCTAACCTATAGCGAATTTGGAATAATTAAAGTTAGACTGAAAGGAAAAAAAATGGAAAGATATGATGGAAACAACCCTTACCTTGAAGTAAAAGATGGTATTACTATTTTCTTTTATGACTCCATTGGAGTAGAAGCATCAAGACTGGAT
>JAUHYR010000017.1 GCA_030426475.1 Bacteroidia bacterium | reverse complement strand
CATATCTGCGCCAATGTGCTTAGAGTTCATTACATCATAAGCACCACCATAAGCTTTTCTTGTAATTACAGTAATTCTGGGAACTGTAGCTTCAGAAAATGCATATAATAGTTTTGCTCCGTTAGAAATAATGGCATTCCATTCTTGGTCGGTTCCTGGTAAAAATCCGGGTACGTCCTCAAAAACCAAAAGTGGGATGTTAAAACAATCACAAAATCTAACAAAACGAGCTCCTTTTTGTGATGATTTAATATCTAAGACTCCGGCTAAAAATGCCGGCTGATTAGCCACTATTCCAATTGATTTTCCGGCTAATCTTGCAAATCCAACCACAATATTTTCTGCATAGTCTTTATGAACTTCAAAGAAGGAATCAGCATCTACCGTTTCTTCTATTACCTCTTTAATATCATAAGGTTGATTTGGATTTTCAGGGACAATAGTGTTCAATTTCGGTTTGGTTTCATCACCTACTTCATAGTCTAATGCAGGAGCAGTTTCTTCACAATTTTGGGGAACATAACTCAATAATTTCTTTATCCCGTTTAGGCAAGCTACGTCATTTGAAAAAGTAAAATGCGTAACACCCGATTTAGTAGAATGTGTTGAAGCACCTCCTAATTCCTCTGAAGTAACTTCTTCATGAGTAACGGTTTTTACCACATTTGGACCTGTTACAAACATGTAAGAGGTGTTTTCCACCATCATTATAAAATCTGTTAAAGCAGGCGAATAAACAGCTCCTCCGGCACATGGCCCCATAATGGCAGAAAATTGAGGAATTACTCCACTAGAAAGTGTATTTCTATAAAAAATGTCTGCATACCCTCCTAATGAAACTACACCTTCTTGAATTCTCGCACCTCCGGAATCATTCAGTCCAATAACCGGAGCTCCATTTTTCATGGCTAAGTCCATTACTTTACATATTTTTTCTGCATGGGCTTCTGCTAATGAGCCACCGAAAACGGTAAAATCTTGCGCAAATACATAGACCAATCTTCCATCAATAGTTCCATAGCCGGTTATCACTCCATCGCCTAAAAAAACTTGTTCTCCTAATCCAAAATTGTTGCTTCTGTGGGTAACTAACATGCCGATTTCTTCAAAAGAGCCTTCATCCAATAGAAAATGTATTCGCTCTCTGGCGGTAAGCTTTCCTTTTTTGTGCTGAGATTCTATACGCTTTTCGCCACCTCCTAATTTGGCTTCCTCTATCTTCTTTTCTAAATGTTCAATTTTATTATCCATTACAATTTGTTTTGGGTGGGTAAATGTAGAACAAAGCAAGTGAAACTACAACTCTAAATCAAGCGAACCTGAGCCAAGTATCCCTTTGCCAAAAGTGATATATAATGAAGCTTTTGCAAAAAAATTCCCATTAGGGTGAGTAGTAGCTGTTTTTGAGCCTCCGTCATAATAATTAATTGTAGTAAAATCTTGCCAGCCTAATTCTGCAAATAAAAAAGCTTTATCCGCCAACTTCATCCTTGATTGAGTAGAAAATTTTAGGCCATACTCTGAATAATAATAACGCTTTATAATACCTAAATTATCATCAGCTATTCCTGAATTTCTTGTATTTAAGCCCAATACTAAATCTTGCTTAAACCCTGAAGAAACTTTAGCGGTAATTCTAGCTTGAACAGGAAACATAAATAAAAAAGAATAAGTGCTATTAAGTTTAGTGTTAATAGCAAAAACAGGAACGGGAACAAAGCTAGAATTGTTAGAGTAGCTTGCGTATGCTCCAATAAAACCCTGAGTATTTACGTTGAAAAATTTTACTCTACCTAATAAAACCTGATAATTAGGGATAATAGTTTTACCTTCGACATCCTCTTTTACATCTACTTTAAAAGAATAAACATTTAGTCTGAACTTCTTTTTAAATTTGAGGTGATAAGCTGTTATGCCTCCATAAACAGAGTATAAATCATCATTATTATTTAAGATTGAAAAATTTGAATATCCTCCACCAAAGTTGCTAAACACTTGATAAGCATTAACATTTAAAGCATTTTTTACATCTTTTGCCTGTTTTATTTTTAATGCGTCTTGCCAACTTATCTTAACATCTAATTTACTTTTTATAGGAACGAAAACGCCAAAACCCGCTCCATAAATATCTCTCCCGCTTATGTCATTTTTTTGAGACATGACATACTCTCCATAGACATTCATTCTAGGCTTAAAAAGAGTAACAATATCTAAAAACTGCCCGAAAGTGGATATTACAAATAGTAACGAAAGTAAAAGTGATAAAAGAAACTTCTTATTCATAAAGCTAATTTGTGGTGTAAACTATATTTCTTAGATTAGTAACTTCAAAGATAAACTTAAAAGTTATGAAAAAACTGTTTTTTACAATTGCTGTGGTTGGACTTTTGTCTTCATGCGGAAATGATGCTGCTACTGAAGAAAATATTGAATCGACAGACTCTTTAGTTACGGATGTTACCAGCGAATTAGAAAATATTATGGCTGAAGATACTGCTGCTGAAGAAACAGTTGTTGAACCTGAAATGACGGAAGCCATTCCTGAGAATAAAGTAGAAAAAATGGTTTCAGCTTCAGGCATGACGTTTTGTGACTGTGTAAAAAAGCAAGATGAGCTTTCAAAAATTATGGAAGAAACTGAAGATGATGAGCTACTAATGAAAACGATGAAAGAAATGGACGATTTAAGAAAAGGAGATTGTTCATTCCTGTTTCAAAATACGCTTAGTACACAAGACCAAGTTGAAGCAAGAGAAAAGAAAATAAAAGCTTGCTTATCTAAAAAATAAGTCCTCTATCGTTTATTTTTCCTTATCAAGGACTTTAGGAACTTTTATGTAATCAGAGTCCTTTTGTGGAGCATTGCTTAATGCTTCATCTTGAGTGATATCAGATGCAACTTCATCATCTCTTAGGATTGTTTGCTCATTGTTCATGTAAATCAATGGTTCTAACCCATCTGTATCTAACTCATTTAGTTTGTCTACAAAAGATAGCATTTTATTTAAATCATTTTGAATTTGTGTCTTAGAATTCTCATCAAATTCAAGCTTCGCCAATTCTGCTAATTTATTAATCGTTTCTTCAGTAACTTTTGACATGATTTTAAATCTTAAGGCAAATGTATAGCATTCAAACTAATAAAAAAAGCCATCCGTAATTGAATGGCTTTTTAAGTAGCTTTCTAAGAAAGCGGATTATTGTATCACTAATCTTTTAGAAACTTGTTTGCCGTTTACATCAAGAGTAACAATGTAAGTTCCTTTAGACAAATTAGTTTGAAGATTTAAATTATGAACTCCTGCTTGAAGATTAGTATTCTGGAATGGAATTAGAACGGTTTTACCAAGAATATCAGTAACCTTCATAGAAACTTCCGAATTTTCACTTAATTCAAAATTAACAGTGCTATTTCCATTTGAAGGGTTGGGATAAATATTCATGGTATTGTTGACTAAATTAGACTCTTCAATTGAAGTTGCCCAAGTAATATTGATATCATCAATATAAACATTATTTCCACCACCATTAGTAAACTGAAATTTAAATCTCACATTAGAAGAATTTGCAACAGGAGATAAATTTACCGTCTCTTCTCTCCAATCAGAAGATCCGGGAATAAAGCTAGCTCCTGATGTTCCGGTAACTGTACTTAATCCCGTTCCTTGTTTAGAGTATCTTAACTGCCATGTTCTTCCACAATCAGTAGAAACATAAACTCTTAACAAGTCCGTATTTGAAGTTCCTTTTTGTTTAAATGCTAACTTAAACTTCATTTCAACTGAACTTATACTAGTTAAGTCATATGAAGGGCTTATTAATTCATCTACATCACCAGATGTGCCAATATAATTTAATATTTTAGCAGAATACGTTCCTGTTGATGCAGCTGAATTAGATACTTCCCACTTTCTGCCACCGTTATCTATAATAATCCAATCATTGTTGAAAGTTGTTGCGTTTTCAAAACCTTCATAAAAAGGTCCAGCTCCATACTGAGCAGTTGAAGAACTAACTAAAATTGCTCCGGGTTTTGTCTTTGTATTATTTCCAAAACTATTAGATACATTTAAAATAACAGCATGCTTACCGGGAGTGTTATAAGTAATAGTAGGGTTTGAATCATTAGAAGTAGAAGGAGTTCCTGCTGTAAATGTCCAGTTCCAGCTAGTAGGTTGACCATTCCATGAGTAATTAGTAAAGTTAACTGACTGACCTGTACAAATCATATCATAGTTGTATCCAAATTCTGCTACAGGGGCACAATTTGGAACAGGGGCTCCATTTTGAGTTCCGGTTGCGGTTAAATTGGAAGATGAAACTAAACTTGTTAATGTTGAAAATTGACTAAAAATTCCTTGCATAACACTGGCTTGGTCTTTAGAAAACATGTTTTGACATGCATCATAACTCATATAGTTTTCAATTTGATCCACTACATTAGCTCCGTAAGGATCTGGTCCATTTGCATCGTTTGAACAAGTGTTTTGAGTTTGAGAACAACCATAAGTTGCGGCTGAGGTAGGAGGAGTATCACATATATAGTCTCCTGAAGAACTACAATTGCTTCCACATCCACCTTGAAATGTATGTAACAATCCTAAACAATGACCTACTTCATGAGTTGCCGTTCTGCCATCTGCATTAGACGTTCCAATTGTACCAAACTGGTCATGTCTGCATATAAAACCATAGGTACTCCATGAACCCTGCCCAGGAAATTGAGCATACCCTAAAATAACTCCTGGCCCCATAGCAGCTATAGTATTTACTAACCAAATATTAAAATACTTACTACTAGACCAATAACTTGCGCTTTTGGCAGCATCATTTGCATCATTTGTTAGTGGAGTATTCACATAAACAATACCATCAGTACAATTACCATTGGGGTCTTTTGTTGCTAATCTAAATTCTATATCCGGAGTACCGGCTTGTGGCTTAAAAATTGCTCTGGTAGCTGTTGTATCTGCATTAAGTCTTTTATAATCTTCATTTAAAACTCTAATACCATCACGAACCTGAGCCTTGCTAATAAAGCCATTAAAATTATCATGTAAAACGTGAACAACAACAGGCACAACAATAGTTGCTTTTTGTCCATTGTTTCCTATTGCTTTGTTTCTTGTTTCTAAAAAATTTTGAAATTCAGCCTGAGCAGAAGGATTTTGTTCAAAATAATTTTGGAGATAATCATCTGTAGCACACCAGTGAGGATTATTTATCTTTAAATTTTGTTGAGAATTAGCTGCAAAAAATAATACAATTGCAACTGAAAGGGTAAATACTTTTTTAATCATATAATAACCGTTTATTTAATAAGCGAATAAAGTTAAGCATTTTTAACGTTTATTAGATTAAAAATTTGCTCTGATGAATATACTCTTGAATTTCTATGGGTAAAAAAATGTTTTTTAAAACATTCTAAATGTTCCTCACATCTACTAAAACTTCATTATAATCAGTTGATTTTGATATAAATATTTTAATTTTTTCCGCAACTTCTTCCGGTGATGATAAATCACCATTATTCTTGTACTCCAAAAATCTATCTATATCTGAAAAATGTTCTTTACTAGCACTTCTAATATCTTGCTGCATGCCAGTATCTATAATGCCGGGAGCCATAGCAAAAACTTTAATATTATGCTGATCCCTTATTTGAAGTTCTTTTTGAAAAACTTGAGAAAACATATTCACTGCAGCTTTTGTCGAGCAATAGTTACTCCAGCCGTCTATAGGATAATTAGCAGCTCCTGAACTTATATTTAAAATAGTAGTAGGAAGATTTAAGTCAGCGTATTTTGCTATGAATTGATTGCACAAAAAAATTAATGAAACCACATTTACATTAAAGATGTCTTCTATCGATTTTATACTTTGGCTTCCCACATACTTAACATCTCCAACCCAACCCGCATTATTTATTAAAACTATTTTTTCAGGGTTTTCAAGCTGAGGAAACTCAAAGTTTTCATAAGTTGATTTATCAGAAAAATCTACCGAAAAGTGTTTGTATCTATCACTTTCATTTGAGCAGGTTCGGGCAAAACCAAAAACAAAGTTATTAGAGTCATCAAGATACTTTTCTACAAGTGATTTACCAAGTCCCTTACTACTTCCGGTTATGAAAATATAATTCATTAACCCAATGCTTGTTTTAAGTCCGCTAATAAGTCATCTGCATCTTCTATTCCAACACTTAGTCTAATTAATGAATCAACTATGCCTGACTTTTCTCTTTCTTCTTTCGGAATAGAAGCATGTGTCATAGTTGCAGGGTGGCCCATTAAAGATTCTACTCCGCCTAAAGATTCAGCCAAAGCAAATACCTTTGCATTTTTTACAATTGCTAAAGCGTCATCTATCTTATTCCCCTTTAAGGTAAAAGAAATCATTCCGCCAAAACCTCTCATCTGTTTTTTAGCAATATTATGGTTTGGGTGGTCAGAAAATCCCGGCCAATAAACTTTATCAACCTTAGGATGAGATTTTAGAAAATTTGCCACTTTTTCTCCGTTTTCACAGTGACGCTGCATTCTTAAGTGTAATGTTTTTATTCCTCTCAATACTAAAAATGAATCTTGTGGACCACAAACTGCACCGCTGCTGTTTTGTATTCGATATATCTCGTTTGCTAATTTTTCATCATTTACCACCAAAGCTCCCATTACTACATCTGAATGTCCTCCTAAATATTTGGTTACAGAATGCATAATAATATCTGCGCCTAAATCTAATGGGTTTTGCAAATAAGGTGAAGCAAAAGTATTATCAACCGCTAATAGCGCGTTATATTTTTTAGCCAACTGACTCATCCCTTCAATGTCTATAATATTCATCATAGGGTTAGTAGGAGTTTCTACCCAAACTAATTTAGTATTTTCATTCATATATTTTTCTACTGAAGCTACATCTTGCATGCCCGTAAAGTGGAACTTGATACCATATTTTTCGAAAATGGTAACAAACAACCTGTAAGTACCACCATATAAATCATTAGTAGAAACTACTTCATCTCCGGGATTAAGCATTTTAATAACACAGTCTATTGCAGCTAGACCACTTCCAAAACATGCTCCGTATTTTCCATTTTCTATGGCAGCTAAATTTTTTTCTAAAGCATGACGAGTTGGATTAAGTGTTCTTGAATATTCATATCCTTTATGATTACCCACTCCTTCTTGTACGTATGTTGAAGTTTGAAAAATTGGAGTCATAATAGCTCCTGTTGAAGGATCCGGTTCTACTCCTGCATGAATTGCTTTCGTTCCAAATTTCATGTTTTTAAAATCTGCCATATTAAAGTTTTTGATGTATTAAATCTGGTTCAAAGTTAACAGGACAAAACTGCTTTCCAAAAAACAATTTATTGGGTAGTATTTCTTTTTTTAGATGTTACTCTTAACCACCTTGGTAAGATAATTGCCCCTGCGAAAATATAAATGTAAAAGCTCAGTAACCTCCATATTATTGCCAAACTTCCCACCAATAATGGTGGAATAAAATCTGACAAAAATCCTGAGAAAGCAAATTCTGCTACCCCACTACTTCCGGGAGTAGGGCTAATTAATAATATTACCCACATTACCAGCTGTCTTCCGTAAACCAATAAATGTTGAACCAAGTCAGGGTTAATCGATAAGATTAAAAAATTAACCACCCAAAACCTTGCTGTCCAGCTTAAAAATGTGGCACCAAATGCTTTAACCCAATAAGAAAATGGCTTATCCTTCATTTCTCTTGAAGTTATTATAATATCATCTCCGGCTTGAATTGCTCCCCTTCTCCATCTCTTTAAAAACTTAATTTTAAATATCCCTGCAAGTATTCTTCTAAAAGTTTTTGGGTTGATAAAAATTGCATAAATAATGATAGATATCAATATTAAAATAAAGGAATACCCAACCATAAAAATTCCTTTTGTACCTAATACTACTCCAAAAATTTCTTTCTCTAAAGAAACAGGAAAAAGATTTTTTGTACCGATAAATAAAATAATAAGTGGTACCATAATAACATAAAACAGTTCATCCAGTAGTGCTGTTATCATTACTATAGCAGATGCTTTACCTACAGGAATTTTTTCACGAGATATAAAATAAATTGCAGGGGCAGCACCTCCAACAACCGATGGTGTAATTGCGGATGAAAACTCCCATAACATAATTACCCGAAAACACTGCCTCCATGATAAAGAGCCGCTCGTAAGCACTTTTAAGCGAAGAATATAAGCGAATATTCTTAAGACGACCATTAATAAAGCCACTGAAATCCACACAAAAAAGAAAAAAGAAAAATCTATTTTTTTAAGAGCATCACTGTATGTAATTAATTCATAATTCCCATTTTCAGAAAGACGAAAGTCTTCGTTTGAATTAATGTCTATTACTTCATTTTGATTTCCGTCAACCCATTCATATTGTCCTTTTCCCTCTTCTACTTTTTGATAAGTAACTTCTGTTAGGTTATTGTACAACATATAACCTGCCACCAATAAGCCAATCAGAACAGGAATAATTACTTTCCTAAAACTAAATTGATTGGTTATTTCTTTTTCGGTGAGGTTCAATGTAGATTGTTATTTTTGAACTACAAATATCAATGAATAATTTTAAGGACAATAGAATGACTAAAAAAATATACTATTTAGGAACATGTTCTACATGCATTAGAATAATAAAAGAATTACAACTTCCAGAGGATTTTGTAAAACAAGATATTAAAGTTGATAAAATAACCGAAGCTCAAATTGAAGAGATGAAAGAGTTGGCAGGAAGCTATGAATCTTTGTTTAGCAGAAAAGCTATGAAATATAGAGCAATGGGATTAAGTGAAAAAAAGCTTTCTGAAAACGATTATAAAAAGCTAATTCTTGAAGAATATACTTTTTTAAAACGTCCTGTAATTATTATTGGTAAAAAAGTATTTATTGGTAATTCAAAGTCTGTAATAGAAGAAGCTAAAAAGCATATCTAATTGAGCAATACATTTAAGGCACATCTTGCTCTTTTTGGAGCCAATTTAATTTACGGTATAAACTATACTGCTGCTAAAGAAGTAATGCCCGATTTTATTATGCCCTTTGGTTTTATTCTATGTAGAGTTATTGGAGCCACTTTATTTTTTTGGTTAATTCATTCTGCTATATCTAATGAAAAAGTAGAGAAAAGAGACTTTGTTCTTCTTTTTGTTTGTGGATTTTTTGGAGTTGCATTAAATCAACTTTCCTTTTTTAAAGGGCTGAATATAACTACACCTATTAATGCCTCAATAATAATGACCGCTACCCCCATTTTAGTATTAATCGCTTCCTCTTTGTTAATTAAAGAAAGAATTACTTGGACAAAAACCATAGGAATTATTACAGGTTTAGTTGGTGCTCTTTCTTTGTTATTATTTAAAGGAAATACCATTCAACAGCTAGAGTTTGGGTCTGACACCATAAAAGGTGATTTATTTATTTTAATTAACGCAAGTTCTTACGGAGTATATTTAGTAATAGTTAAACCATTAATGAAAAAGTATCACCCTGTGACAGTTGTTAAATGGGTTTTTCTTTTCGGGTTAATGTTTGTTATTCCGTTTGGGTGGGAAGAAGTACAACAAATTCATTGGAGTAGTTTTACACTAAAAATATGGATATGTTTTGGCTTTGTAGTAATAGCAACCACTTGTTTTGCCTATTTATTTAACATATATGCGCTTAAAAATGTTTCACCTTCAGTTGTAAGTTCATATATCTATTTGCAGCCCGTAATTGCATCATTAATTGCTTTATTGGCAGAAAAAGACAATTTAACCTGGATAAAAGTTGTTGCCACTCTATTAATATTTGTAGGGGTATATTTAGTAAGCCAACGACCTAAAAAAGTAACAGCATAATTTTTTTATTTTTGGTCTATGATAAACTCCATGACAGGTTTTGGTAAGTATGTAGTACAAACCACAAACACTAAATACACCATAGAAGTTCGTTCTCTTAATAGCAAGGGTATTGACCTTAACATAAAAGTATCTTCTCAGTTTAGAGAAAAAGAAGCTGAAATAAGAAGCCTTCTTGCCAGTGAATTAAAAAGAGGGAAAATAGATTTTTCTCTTTATTGTGAAAAGATTGGAGGCGCTACCAAACAAAATATTAATAAAGAAGTGTTTATCAACTATTACAACCAACTAAAAGAAATAGCTGAAGCTACCGACACAAAAAATGCCGATTATATTTCCATCATTTCCCGATTTCCGGATGTAATGAGCCAAAGTTCGGAGGAAGTAAATGAAGAAGAGTGGCAACAAATTTATGAAGGCTGTATAGCTGCTGTAAAACAATTGCAAAACCACAGAAAAGAAGAAGGAAAAACAATTGAAAAAGAGTTTGTAGAAAAAGTAAATTACATCGCTGATTTGCTTGAGAAAGTTAAACCTTATGAAACAGAACGAATTGAAGAAGTAAAAAAGAGAATCAGCTCATCAATTGAAAAACTAAAACTAGAAGTTGATGAAAATAGATTTGAACAAGAAATCATTTATTACCTTGAGAAAATAGATTTTTCGGAAGAAAAAAGCAGACTTTCGGCTCACTGTAAATACTTTATTGAAGTAATGAATAATGAAAATAATCAAGGTAAAAAACTTGGGTTTATCACTCAAGAAATGGGAAGAGAAATAAATACGTTGGGGTCAAAAGCAAATCACTCAGAAATTCAAAAAATAGTGGTGGAAATGAAGGATGAACTTGAAAAAATTAAAGAACAAATAGGCAACGTTTTATAAATGAACCCATCTTCCATCCAAGGCAAATGTGTTATTTTTTGTGCTCCGTCAGGAGCAGGTAAAACTACTATAGTAAAACATTTGCTTAATCATTTTCCAAAACTCCAATTTTCAGTTTCTGCCTGTACAAGAAGCAAAAGAGAAAATGAAGTAAATGGAAAAGATTATTACTTTTTGTCAGCAGATGAGTTTAAAAAAAGAATAGAAAATAATGAGTTTATTGAATGGGAAGAAGTTTATGATGGTAACTATTACGGAACTTTAAAATCTGAAATAGAACGTATTTGGAAACAGGAAAAAGTAGTAATATTTGATGTAGATGTAGAAGGAGGAATAAACTTAAAAAAATACTTTGGAGAAAATGCGCTTTCTGTTTTTGTTCAACCGCCATCAGTTGAAGCACTTGAAAAAAGATTACGTTCCAGAAATACTGAATCTGAAGAATCACTTCAAAAAAGAGTAAATAAAGCTGCATCCGAATTATCAAAAGCAAATTGTTTTGATGTTGTCCTTTTAAACGATGTGTTAGAAAAAGCTTTTAAAGAAGCTGAAAGTATAGTCTCTAAATTTATTAGCAAATGAAAAAAGTAGGATTATTTTTTGGCACCTTTAATCCTATCCATGTTGGGCATTTGGTAATTGCAAATTATATGGCCGACTATACCGATTTAGATGAAGTTTGGCTAGTAGTTACGCCCCAAAATCCTTTTAAAGAAAAACAATCCCTACTTAATGATATTCACAGACTCATGTTAGTTAGAGTTGCTACTGAAGATAATTCCAAATTAAAAGTAACTAATATAGAATTTGATTTGCCAAAACCATCTTTCACCTGTGATACTTTAGCTCATTTATCTGAAAAATATCCCAACAAAAAGTTTGTTTTAATAATGGGTGAAGATAATTTAAGAACCTTTAACAAGTGGAAAAACTATGAATATATCATCAATCATCACGAGCTTTATGTTTATCCTAGAGTAATTGAAAAGCATGAAAAAGAGCTAACCACAAGCGAAATTTTAAATCATCCTAATCTTAAGAAAATAGATGAAGTTCCTATTATGCAAATATCTGCAAGCTTTATTAGAGATGGCATCAAGAACAAAAAAGACGTAAGATACTTACTTACCGAAAAAGTTTATCAGTACATTGATGAGATGAATTTTTATAGGTAATTAAGCCTTTTTAAGTGTAAAAGAAAATGTTGAACCAATACCAACCGTACTTCTTACGTTAATAGTTTGCTGGTGAGTTTCAATAATATGTTTTACAATTGCTAACCCTAAACCTGTTCCACCACTATTTCTAGAACGACTCTTATCTACTCTATAAAATCGTTCAAACAATCTTGAAAAGTGTTCTTTAGAAATTCCTATTCCGTTATCTGCAATTTCTATCAAAACATTTTTTTCCATATCAAATAACCGAATTTCAATTTCGCCACCCTCCGGCTTTGAGTAATTAATTGCATTGTTAATCAAATTCATTATAACCTGACCTATTTTGTCTTTATCAGCCAGCACATTAGTATTTTTAAGTTGATTCTCTTTTATAATAAATTTGACATTCCGTTCTTCAGCAATTAGTTCTAAAGAACTACACACGTCTTTAATTAGTTCACTTAAATTAAAGGATGTAATATTTAGGTCTAAACGATTCGATTCAAGTTTTGAAATAGTATCTAAATCTTCTAAAAGCTTTAACATTCTCTCCACTGAATTGGCTGTACGTTCTAAATATTTTTTGTTGATGTTTTCATCTTCCAGACCACCTTCAAGTAATGTATAAATGTACCCTTGAATTGTAAAAGCAGGGGTTTTTAGCTCATGCGCAATATTTCCAATAAACTCTTTTCTATAAGATTCCAGTTCTTTTAGCTTATATATCTCTTCCGTCTTTGATTTTTCCCAATCAAGCACTTCCCTACTCACCGTATCAATAATATCTTCTCCAAATTCAATATCAACTTTTTGCTTTTTCTTAAACTTTAAGTCCAATATGGTTCTGTATATAACATTAATTCTTGCTTGAATAAATTTACCTATTAGCCATTGAATAATAAAAAAGGTTAGTATTGAAGCTACGGCCGTTATACCAAGAGAAAACCAAAAATCTGATGAAGGAATTTCAAAAAACAAAAAACTTAAAAATGCTCCAACAATTAAAAACCAAATGGCAAGTATTGAAGCTATATTGGTATGAGATAGTCTCAATTTTCAATAAATTTATATCCCACCCCTTTGATAGTTTGAATAAACTTTTCTCCTAGTTTCTGCCTCAATTTTCTTATGTGTACATCTATTGTTCTATCTCCTACTATCACATCATTTCCCCATACAGTATTTAAAATAGTGTCTCTTGTATAAACCATTCCCGGTTTAGACATCAATAGGACTAATAATTCAAATTCCTTTTTAGGCAGCACAAATTCTTGATTTCCCTTTTTCACAATAAACCTTTCCACATCCACAGAAATAGAATCATCAGTAGGTTTAATTTCGCTATCTGTGTCTTCAGTTCTTCTCAGGATAGCATTAATTTTTGCAAGTAATAACCTTGGGCGAATTGGTTTAGTAATATAATCATCGGCACCGGCATCCAATCCTGCTATTTGGGAATAATCTTCTGCTCTGGCACTTAAAAACACAATAGTTGTATTAGATAAATCTTCTATTTTTCTAAGCTGAACACATGTTTCTATTCCGTCCATTCCGGGCATCATAACATCCAATAAAATTAAATCAGGAACTAATTTTTGTGCAACATTAATCGCTTCTTCACCATTATCAGCTGTTTTCACCTCAAAACCTTCCTTAGATAAGTTATATGAAACAAACTCTAAAATATCAGGTTCATCATCTACTACCAATATTTTTTTATTGGACAAGTTACTCATGTTTATAATTTGGGAGTTAAATTATGCTTTTATCTTTGTGCGAAAATACGAAATCCATGAAAAAGCTTCTATTAGCCATATTTATTATTGTTTCCGGGAAAGCATTTACTCAAGATAATATTAAACCAAATATTGATGGTTTTGTCCCTTCTGCAAAAGCTGACGAAAAAGATACAACCTACTGGCAAATAGGCGGACTAGCTTCCGTTAATTTTACCCAAGTATCATTGACCAACTGGGCTGCGGGTGGAAGCAATTCCATTTCTTTAAACTCACTACTATCTATACATTGCAACTATACAAAAGGACTAGACTTTTGGAATAACAGCCTTGATTTAGGTTATGGAATTTTGCAGCAATCTCCGGGCATTACTCAAAAAACAGACGATAAAATTGACTTTAACACCAAATACGGAAGAAAGTTTAAAGAAGAAAGTAAATGGGGTTATGCAGCACTTGCCAATTTTAAATCTCAATTTGCTCCGGGTTATAGTCAACCGGGAGATTCTGTGAAAATTTCTGATTTTTTGGCTCCTGCATATTTATTATACTCAATTGGTATTGATTACAAGCCAACAAAATTCTTCACCATTTTCATCTCTCCTGCCACAGGCAAAACAACCATAGTACGAGACCAACAATTAGCAGATAAAGGAGCTTTTGGAGTTGAACCTGCTACTTACGATAGTCTAGGTAGAAGAGCCACTTTAGGTAAAACAATAAGACATGAAATAGGTGGTTATTTAAGAGCTGAGTTTAATAAAGAAATTGTCAAAAACATAACTTTTCAATCCAAGCTTGAGTTGTTTTCCAATTACTTACATAATCCGCAAAATATTGATGTTAACTGGGAAAACATACTAAATATGAAAGTAAATAAATTTATATCCGCCACCTTTTTGGTTCATGTATTATATGATGACGATATAGCTATTCCTATTGATACTAATGACGATGGTATAGATGATGCGTCAGGTCCAAGAACCCAGTTAAAACAATTGTTAGGAGTTGGTTTTTCTTATAAGTTTTAACAACTAACACTATAATAACTACCTTTGCCAAATAATTTACATAAGTGGCAAAAAGAAACAACAAAAGTAAAGGAACTAGCAAAAAAAATTTCGTCCAAAAAAGAGGAGAAAACAAAAGATTTAGTTCAAAAAAAAACAGACCAAAGAAAGATTTTGACTCTGAAAGTCAGGGCAAAAAACCTACTGGTTTTTCAAAGGATAAGACCTCAGAAAAGGACAACTTTAAAAAATCATTTCCAAAATTCAGAAAAAAATCATCAGGAGATAAAGTAGGGAAAGATGATGGTTTAATTCGTCTAAATAAGTTTATTGCTAATGCAGGAACTTGCTCGAGAAGAGAAGCTGACGAATTAATTAAAATTGGAGCCGTAAAAGTTAACGGTAAAATCGTTACCGAAATGGGGACAAGAATACACCCAACGGACAAAGTTGTGGTTGGAGAAGAAGCCGTAAGACAAGAACGGTTGGTTTATATTTTACTAAATAAATCTAAAGATTACTTATCTACTGTGGAAGACCCGCAAGGTAGAAAAACGGTTTTACATTTAATTGCCAATGCTTGTAAAGAAAGAGTTTATCCGGTTGGAAAACTAGATAGAACTGCCACAGGTTTATTAATGTTGACTAATGACGGAGATTTAACTAAAAAGCTAACTAATCCTAACTCAAAAACAGAAAAAATTTACAAAATAACTACTGATAAAAGTGTGACTAAAGAGCACTTAAATCAGTTGTTAAAGGGCGTTAAATTTGAAGAAGCTACTATAAAATTTGAAGAAGCCGTTTATGCTAATGACGGAGAAAGTAAAAAGGTATTAGGCATAAATACTTTTGTAGGAAGAAATAGCGTAATAAAAGGCGTATTTGAAACATTAGGGTATAAAGTACTTAAGCTTGACAGAGTTGTATTTGCAGGATTAACTAAAAAGGATTTACCAAGAGGAAAATGGCGATTCTTACACCCTAAAGAAGTTGCCGAATTAAAAAAGTATGGTAGAATTTTAAGCTAATTTCTTCGTTTATATATCCGAAGAGAAAAATTAATGAAAAGATTTTTTAAAATAATTGCTTACTCTTTCGGAATAATTTTATTGTTTATTTCAATTTTAGGTTTGCTGGCATATCTCTATGAAGAAGACATAGAAAGATATTTAGTGAATGCCATTAATGAAAAAATTGAAACTCAAATTAATGTAGAAAAAACTAACTTTTCCTTCATTAAAAAATTCCCTCATGCCAGCTTTAGCTTCACAGGTGTTGAAGTTCTCGAAGCAACGGATAATCAAGAAAAAAATACGCTCCTAAAAGCAGAAAACATTTTCATTAAATTTAATTTAATTGACATTATTACCGGTAATTACACCATTGAAGAAGTTGAAATTGAAACCGGCATTTTAAACATTGCTATTGATAAAAAAGGAAAGGATAATTACCATGTCTGGAAACAATCATCAGATTCTAGCGAAACCAATGTAAAAATTGCTTTAGAAAAAGTAGGCGTATCAAACATTACACTTTATTACACCAATTACTTTGATCAATCTTATTTGGCTACGGATATCGAAGAGTTAAACTTAAGCGGTAATTTTTCAGAAAAAATCTATGATTTAGAAACTACTTTTAACGTTTACATTCATGAATATAAAAACAAAGAAGAACGACTAATAGCTGACCAAAATTTGAGTATTGAAGCTGTTTTATTAGTAAACAATGAAGAAAACAAATACCTAATAAATAAGGCAAAGGCAAACCTTTCAGGACTAAATCTTAATTTATCGGGTAACATTATTGGTGGTGAAGAAAAAACTGAATTGGATGTTCAAATTTCGGGAGATGAGTTAAACATAAACTCACTTTTGGAGCTGTTTCCTGAAAAAGTCATGGAAAAATATGAAGACATAAAAAGTGACGGAGAGTTAACCATAAACGGAACGGTAAAAGGAAATCTTTCACATACATCTTCTCCTAATATTGATGTGAATTTTGAAATTAAAAATGGCAGTGTAGAAAGAAATAATGTTGTATTGAACAATCTTTATTTCAATGGTAATTATACAAATGGCACTAAAAACACATTAAAAACATCTGAACTCATTATCCATCAATTTAACCTAAAAATTGAAGACGGCACTTTTGAAGGAAAGGGCACTTTGAAAAACTTTGAAAAACCTGACTTTAATCTAGATTTAAAGGGAAACTTTAACCTCAATTATATATACCAATTGTTAGAGCCTGATAGTATTGATTTCATTGAGGGTAACACGCTGTTTAATATACACTTTGAAAACAAGTTTCCTTCTTTTAGTGAAATTAATGCCGGCACATTTAAATCTTCTATTATAAGTGGGGAAGTAACGGTAACTGACGGAAGAATTAAATATGCTACCAGTCCTTACTCAATTGATAGCATTGCATTTTCTGTAATGAGTAATAACAGAAATTTAGAAATTAAGCAGTTTAAGGCAAAGTATGATTTAACTGACATCTCTGTTAGCGGTAATGCTCAGTACATCTTTTCATATTTGTTATTTGATAATGTAGTCCCCAATATTCAACTTTCATTATCATCTAACTATTTTGATTTACAGAACTTTTTATCAGAAACCAGCTCCTCTTCTGCTGACTTAAAATTTAATATTCCCGACAGTCTTATTTTATCTGTAAACGCTAATATTAAAGAATTGAAGTTTGGAAAATTTTCCTCTCAGGATATTAAAGCAAACCTTAAATTAAAAGATGCTGTAATTACTGCTGACAACATTTATTTAAAAAGTCAAAAGGGAGAAATATCAGGAGATATAGTTATAGAACAAACAGAAGATGAATTACTTCTTTCAAGTAATTGCAAGCTATCAAATATTGATGTACAGCAACTTTTTTATGAGTTTAATAATTTTTCTCAAACTGAAATATTGGACAAGAATATTAAAGGTAAGGGCTTTGTTGATGCCACAGTAGTTTGTGTTTTAGATCATCACCTAAATATTAACTTAAATAAACTTTATGTTAATGCAGATGTGCTAATAGAAAATGGGCAGCTTATTAACTATCAAACGCTTTCATCACTTTCTAAATACATTGAATTAGATGATTTGATGAATATTAAGTTCAGTAAGCTATCAAATAACATTCAAGTAAAAAACAGAAAAGTATATATTCCAGACATGGAAATTCAATCATCCGCTCTTGACCTTTCTTTATCCGGAATTCATTCATTTAATAATGAAATAGATTATCACTTTAATTTATTAATGAGAGACATTTTAGGTAAAAAAGCAAAGAAGGCTAAAAAAGAAAACGAAGAGTTTGCAGTGGAAGAACCAACAGGCGGCACAAGATTATTTTTAAGAATGTATGGAACCGTTGATGACTATAAGGTCACTTACGACAAAAAAGCAGTACGAGAAAAGTGGCAAGATGATATGCAAAAAGAAAAGCAAACGCTTAAGGGTATTTTAAAGGAAGAATTTAATCTTTATAAAAATGATACTAGTGTCACTTCTCCATCTAATGAGAATAAAGAAAAACCTGTTCAGTTGGACTTAGGTAATGATGAAGAAAAAAAATCTACCACTACAGAAGAGAAAAAGAAAAAAGAACCCAAAACTAAAATCGGTAAATTCTTTGAGAAAATAACCGAAGAAAATGATGAAGAATTTGAGAAATAATTAACTACTAATCTATTTTCATTTCAGGAACGTCTCCATCAACAATTAATCTTCCTTCAGTTTTCGAAACTATTTCTTCTACCGATACTCCAGGCGCTCTTTCTAATAGTTTAAATCCATCATTAGGGGTAACTTCTAATACAGCTAAATCAGTAACTATTTTCTTCACACAACCTACTCCGGTTAATGGTAAGGTACATTTTTTTAAAAGCTTTGATTCTCCCTTTTTATTGGTATGCTGCATGGCAACTATAATGTTTTCTGCCGAAGCCACTAAATCCATTGCACCTCCCATACCTTTCACCATCCTTCCGGGAATTTTCCAGTTAGCTATATCTCCATTATCTGCAACTTCCATAGCTCCAAGCACAGTCAACTGAACATGTCTACCTCTAATCATTGCAAAACTTGTAGCAGAATCAAACAATGCTGCTCCCGGAACTAAAGTTACCGTTTGTTTACCTGCATTAATTAAGTCCGCATCCTCTTCTCCCTCATAAGGAAAAGCTCCCATACCCAAAATACCATTTTCAGATTGAAATTCTACTTCAATATCATTTGGAATATAGTTAGCAACTAAGGTAGGTATTCCAATACCTAAATTAACATACCAACCATCTTGCAATTCTTGTGCTATACGCTTTGCTATTCCGTTTTTATCTAGTGCCATAGTTTTTGGTTTTAATTAAGCTGATATATATCTATATCACTTCCAGTAATACTTATTTTCCTTTTTTTGATATTCCAAATATACGTAACTACTTTTTTAGTATCAGGAGAAATATCAGATATATAAATAGAATTATTTAAATAGTAGTTTTTAGCTTGTTTCCTTAATAGATAATCTAATGGTAATGCTTCATATTTTAGCACATTATCCATCTCATCATACATGGTAATTACAATCCAGCTTCCTGTTACACCATCAAGTAAATTTAGACTAAGCTCATAGTTAAATATTAAATTTTTGGGTAATGTATCCTTTATGTGCCAGTCATCTGCAAGTGAGATATATTCATTTTCAATAAACTCATCTAACAGATTTACTGAAAGTGGTTTATATAATCTTTTAGAGTACACCTGTTCTCTCTCTAATAAATACATATCATTCCTCGGGAAGCTATCTTTAATATTATATTCATCTAAATAATTTTTTAAAGATTCGCTATTATCTAAAATAATATAATCACAAACTTTTGAGGGGTAATCAGAAGACTGGGGAATATTTGATTTTCCTTTATTAACAAATTTATACCAAGCGTAGTTTAACCTAGTATAATCCGGACCACTAATAGTGGAAAGACTTGTAGAATTCTCTTCAATAATCTCATAAAAATTTTCTTTAATCCTAAACTTATTATCTAAACTATATTGAATAGGCATCACCTTCGCTAATGAGAAAATAGGAATCAAAAATACTGTACTTACAGATAAATAATATATATACTTTCTTTTAAAAATACCACTCCAAAACCTTGCCTCATAAATAATGCTAAGAATAAGTAAAACCAATACATGCTCGGCTGTTCTATTAACAGGAAATAAAGAGCCAAATAACTTATTTAAAACATAATAGCTCAAAATAGTTAAAACCATTACCAAACCCACTACATTTTCTTGAAGGAAAATTGTTCTCTTTTTAATTATATGAATAAATAATATGATAAATAATAAACCGATTAAGCCGGAAATTAATGCCCAGAATATTTTATAAACACTAACCGGAAAAATCCACAGAGATAAGTTTGCCAAAGTACCTGAGAAAAACCCTGAAGTTTCTCCTAAATATAAACTTCCATGACTACTTAAATAAAAAAAATACTTTGCATAAAAAACAAAAGCAGCTGTCCATAGTATTAGAAAGAAACTCATAACCATCAAGTTTTTCCTTGTACGAAAATTAATAACCGTATATATGGTTGTTAATGCAACGCAAATCCCCACATAGCTTATTACAGACATATTAGATAGCAATGCCAGTAAAAGAAAAATGTTAAGTTTCCAGTAATAATTAAACTCTCTCTTCTTAAAATACAATACCAAAAAATAAATTGATGCAAGAAAAAATGAAAACATCAAACCATATCCTCTGTAATAACCAAACCATTCTATAATAGTATGAGTAAACAAACAAAATACTATAATTGCCCATCGCCCAAACAAATTGTTTTCAAGCAAAGCTAACTTATAGGTAAAATAAAGATAAACTAATAAGGCTATTATATTAATTGCTCTAAAGTAGTATATGTTTACCCCTAAAAGCTTGTAAGTTACATATCCAAGAAATGTATTTAAAAAGTGATTGTTTGCATCCGGAACTGATTGAAAGGGCATAAACTCGCCAGGAAGCAAATAATGAAAAAAGGTGAATATTTCATCATTTAATGCAGGTATATATATTATTCTAAATAAAACATATACCCATACTAAAGCAGCTAAAAAAAAGTAAATAGATTTTTCAAATCTTGTCATTACTCTTTTTGACGAACTGTTCGTTGCTCAATACGTTTTTCGTAATTCACTCCTTGGAAAATACGTTGTACAAAAATTCCTGGAGTGTGAATAAAATTAGGGTCTAATTCTCCAGGCTCAACCAATTCTTCCACCTCAGCAATGGTAATTTTTCCCGCCATTGCCATCATTGGATTAAAATTTCTAGCAGTTCCTTTGTAAATTAAATTTCCGTTTCTGTCGCCCTTCCATGCTTTTACAATAGCAAAGTCAGCTTCAAAAGCATGTTCCAGAATATGAGGTTTTCCATTAAATTCTCTTACTTCTTTACCTTCAGCTACTTCAGTTCCGTAGCCTGCAGGAGTAAAAAAAGCAGGAATCCCGGCTCCTGCCGCACGGCATCTTTCTGCTAATGTTCCCTGTGGAATTAATTCAACGTCTAACTCCCCACTTAACATTTGTCTTTCAAACTCATCATTTTCGCCAACATAAGATGAAATCATTTTTTTGATTTGCTTTTTTTGAAGTAAAAGTCCTAATCCAAAATCATCCACACCGGCATTATTTGATATACAAGTTAAATCCTTAACTCCCATTTTCACTAATTGAGAAATACAGTTTTCAGGTATTCCGCATAAACCAAAACCACCTAACATAAGTGTCATTCCATCTTTAATGTCTTTAGTGGCTTCTTCTGCGTTGGCAACAATTTTATTCATGGTTCATCAATTAAAATCTTCATCAAAATTAGGATTGGTAAGGTTTTGCATTTCTTTGTATTTCTTACAATCCAATTCAATGTTTAATTTATTTACTGGTTTTTCAAAATCTTCCTGAGAGTATTTTAGTTTAGAATCATCATGAACTTTATGCATATAATAGCCCCAAATTGGTAAACCGGTGTTTGCCCCTTGTCCATAAAATGTGCTACCGAATCGAACGCCTCTGTCTTCTGCTCCTACCCAAACTCCGGTTACTAACTCAGGAGTTATTCCCATAAACCAACCATCCGAATTATTTTGAGTAGTTCCTGTTTTTCCCGCAATCGGATATTTATGACCTGCATAAGGTCTGGCTTCAGTTTTTGCTCCTCTAATTCTCATCCCTGTACCAACTGTATAGCCTTTTCCACCATTCATATCGCCAATACATTTATTGTATTCTCCTTCAACCACACCTTTCATTAAATCAAGCATTACATAAGCTGTTTCTTCGCTCATCGCTTCATGAATTTCAGGCTGAATGTCAACAATTAAATTACCGTTTTTATCTTCTATTTTAGTAATGAATGTGGGTTCAATATAAACTCCTTTATTGGCAAAAACAGCATTAGCGCCTACCATTTCATACACACTTAAATCAGCTACTCCTAAGCACAAGGAAGGCGTTGCGGGTAGATTACTTTTTATTCCCATCAACTTAGCTTGGTCAACCACAGCTTGTGGACCATACTGCTTCATCACCCATGCGGTAACTGTGTTCATTGAGTTTGCCAAACCATATTTCAAACTCACCATGCAACCATATTTTCCATCTGAGTTTTTGGGTGTCCAATCTTTTAACAAGCCAAAAGTTCCTTTCTTAAATGTAATTTGTTGGTTAGGAACTTCCATACACGGAGACATCCCGTTTTGAATGGCTAATGCATAAACAAATGGTTTAAAAGTTGAACCAACTTGTCGTTTGGATTGGTAAACATGGTCGTAAGCAAAGTGTTTAAAATTTATACCTCCCACCCATGCTCTTATATAACCTGTGTGTGGCTCCATGCTCATCATACCGGCTTGTAAAAAGCTTTTGTAATACTTTATAGAATCTAATGGAGACATCAAAGTATCTACTTCTCCTTTCCAGGTAAATACTCTTGTCTTTTGCGGTGTATTAAAAATGATAGGAATAGAATCTTTTGGTGTAGCATGCCTAGACTCCCCACAATCTTCTGCCTGACAAACATATTTATCACCTACTTTTTTAATCATTTCTCCTCTCCTTCCACAATTGAAACATTCTTTACCAACTAACACGTCATAACGCCTTGTGCCTTTAATGGCTCTATCGTAAATTTCTTCAATCTGCTTTTCGTTTAATCGCCAGTCAAACGGAATTTTAGCCTTATTTCTTTCTGACCGCCTTGAAAAATCTCTAAATAAATCGTTTTGCAATTCCGTTCCTAAATGCTCAGATACCGCCCATTCTGCATATTGCTGCATTTTAAAATTAATGGTGGTATAAATCTTTAGTCCGTCTTTGTATATATTGTAAGGTGTGCCGTCAGCTTTGGTGTATTTATAGTTTCCGTTTGCATCTTTTTCTTCAAAAATTTCGGTAACTTTTGTTCTTAATATTTCTCTAAAATATGGCGCAATACCCTCTTTGTGGTCAACCACTTTATAGTCTAATTCAAGAGGTAAAGTTTTTAAAGAATCGTAAAGTTCTTGAGAAATTAAGTTATTTCTTTTCATTTGATAGAACACCACATTTCTTCTGTAAATTACAGTATCTTCTCTTCGAATAGGATTAAACAATGCCGGATTTTTAGCCATTCCTACCAGCATAGCAGATTGTTGAATATTTAAGTCAGAAGGCTCAGTATTGAAATATACATTTGCTGCCGTTTTTATACCTACAGCATTATTAATAAAATCAAATTTATTGAGATACATGGTAATTATCTCATCTTTGGTATATCTTCTTTCCAGCTGAGCTGCAATTATCCACTCTTGAAGTTTTTGTTTAACTCTTTGAACTTTGTTTTGAGCAGGCTCATTAAACATCATTTTAGCCAATTGCTGAGTAATAGTACTCGCTCCCCCTGCACTACCAAAATTTAATACTGCCCTCATTAATCCTCTAAAGTCTATTCCTGAGTGTTCTCTGTATCGCTCATCTTCTGTCGCAATCAAAGCATCGACTAAATAAGGCGAAAGGTCTTCGTAGTTTACATTTACTCTATTTTCTTTAAAATACTTACCAATAACTACTCCATCATCAGTAATAATTTCAGAGGCTAAATTACTTTTTGGATTTTCTAATTCCTCCAATGAAGGTAAAGGAGAAAAAATGCCTAGCCAACCATAAGCAGCAAACATCATAATCACCAACAGACCAACAAAAGGTAGCACAAACACTGCCCAAAGTAGAAGTATCCACTTTTTAAATGACGGCTTTTTAAGTTTATTTTTTGCCATTAATTGTTTGCTTTTGTTTTTTCAATTCGTAATCCAATTTCTGAAATGCCTTCTAAATTTTCATGTCGCATTGCCTGCTCTATTTCAATGGTATATTCTCCTTCTTTGGGAAATTGTAAATTCATCTTGTAAGGAACTCTTGCATCCCACAAATCACCAAATCCGTTTCCGTACCATCTACCATCCACTCCTGCTAAAACACATTCAAAAGTATCTCTTACAAATACACTGTCCGGTCCGGTCCATTCTAAAAACAAAAATAAATTCTTGTAAGCATATTCATTTTTATTTCTCACATCAATAAAAACATTGTAAGGGGTTTTATTATCTGAAATATCAAACGTAAAACTTTGCCGATTATTTACATCCCATCCTTCGGGTGGAAGTGTATTTATTTGTTCAAAGTGTTTTGAACCATCACAGCCAATCAATAATGGAATTGCTAAAACTATGACTAACCAAATTTTCATTATTGTTTTGGACTATTGTTTGAAGGTTTTGAATTCTTCTTTTTTCCTTTTCGATAATTTTTATTGCCGCCTTTTCTTTTCTTCTTTTTACCGCCCTTATTGTCAAATCTGGTCAAACTATCTTGTCCCACCACATTTTCGAATACCGGCTTTTTAGCTTTTACTAAGGCAGATGAAAAATCTTTTAATTCTTCCGGAAGATTTCCTTTTTTGTTTTCGGTCACAATTTGATTTACTCTTTCTAAACTTAATTCGATAAATTGAAATGGATCTTCGTCATAGCTATACCAAAGTAATTTTTTAAAGACATCCATCTTTTGGAAAAAAGCAGTTCCCTTTTTAGTTTTTAATTTTTTCTCTGTGTCAGGAAATTCTTTAAGCGCATCGGTATAAACATCTAGTTCATAGTTAAGACAACATTTAAGCTTACCACATTGCCCTGCTAACTTCATTGGATTGATACTCAACTGCTGATATCTTGCGGCTGTTGTAGAAACCGAACGAAAATCGGTTAACCAAGTTGAGCAACACAATTCTCTACCACATGAACCAATTCCTCCAAGTCTGCTTGCTTCTTGACGCATTCCGATTTGTTTCATTTCAATACGAACTTTAAACTCATCGGCCATTCGTTTAATAAGTTCTCTAAAGTCAACTCTTTCTTCAGCGGTATAGTAAAAAATAGCTTTTGTCTTATCTCCTTGGTATTCTACATCACTAATCTTCATTGAAAGCTTTAGTTCAATCGCCATTTCTCGAGCTTTTTTCATGGTATCAAACTCAAGAGACCGAGCTTCGTGCCATAAATCAATATCCGGTTGACGAGCTAATCGATAGATTTTTTTGGTTTCGGGAGACCCCACAAACGACTGTTTTTTACGCATTTGGATTTTAACCAATTCTCCAGATAAAGAAACAACGCCAATATCATGACCCGGTGAAGCTTCAACAGCAACAACATCTCCTGCATTTAAATTAAGTCCGTTTCTGCTAAAAAATTCTTTTCTGCCGTTTTTAAAACGAACCTCTACATATTCAAAAGGCTGCTGACCGGAAGGTAATTCCATACCGGACAACCAATCAAAGACACTTAATTTATTGCATCCGCCCGTTCCACAGGCTCCATTGTTGTTACACCCATTCGGGACACCGCTACTACATCCTCCGGAAGAACAATTTCCACATCCCATATTCATTTAATTTAAGGTTTAAAGTTAAAAGATATTCGGTAACTGTGGGTATCTGATTAACAACTTTTAACTTTCTTGCAAAGTTACATTTTTAACTCTTAGCAGTTTAGCTATTTTAAACGAGATATCCAGAAACAAAATTTTAGAATTCACATTTCTTTCCAAATGATAGATAGAATAGTTAAATAACTGCATTAAATCTGCCGCATTTGCTCCATTTACAAAAGGGGAAAATTTATTAATAAACTGCTTATCCTTGCCTGAAAAACGCTGAATTTCTTCTGAAGCATATTGGTTCATTAAACTTTCTCTAAAAACACTTAGCCCAAAGATTAAAAGATTTTTCTGTTGTTCTTTCCCCATAGAAGCGGTTTCTTCCGTCCATTTAATCAATTCAGGAACATCAGCCACAAAGGCATATCTCATCCAGGACTGAAAGTGTAAACTATAATCGCTTTCCTCTTTTCCGCTTGCTAATTGATTCGCAACAAAAACACTTCCTTCTGACAAAAGGCTGATTTTGTGAGCACTTTCTTCCGTAAGATTATGCTTTTCAATTAAATACTTTTCGATATCATCATCAGAAAGTAAGGGAACTTTAATGATTTGTGTTCTGGAAACAATCGTTCCCAGTATTTTTTCTAAATCATTACTAACCAATAAAAAAATGGTTTTTTTAGGCGGCTCTTCAATTATTTTCAGCAATTTATTTGCCGCTTCATTATTCAATTTTTCAGGACACCAAATCAACATTACTTTGTAGCCTGCCTCATAAGCAGTTTTATTAAGTTCAGCAATAATCTCAGAGCTTTCTCTGGTAGCGATTATGCCTTGTTTGTTTTCAATGCCAATTTTTTCAAGCCATACCTGTAAATTAGCATAAGGTGATTCAAACAAAAACTCTCTCCAGTCGGTTATAAAATCTTTACTGATAGGCTTATCCGTGACTTTTTTTGTAGTATTTACAGGATAAACAAAATGCAAGTCGGGATGAACTAACTTTTGAACTTTTAAACAAGCATTACATTCACCACAAGAATCTGTTTCTTGCTTATTTTGACAAAATAAATATTGCGTGTAGGCCAGAGCGATAGCCAAACTTCCTGCACCGGGTTCTCCCAAGAATAATTGAGAATGGCTAACCTTACCAGATTTTACATTTTCAATTAAACATTTTTTAAGATTTTGATGTCCTATAACCTGCTGAAACAACATAAGCTGTAAAGATAAAAATTAGGCATTAAAAAAGGCTAGAAAATCTAGCCTTTAAGTTATTTATTTTTTGAGTGTCTTCTTTATTCTACAGTAACTGTTTCGTCAAAAACATTTTCCTTACTTCTTTGGAATTTTAATTCAATTTTCACCACTTTTTTACCTCTAAGTGTATCCATTACATAAGTGTTTGGCGGAATAAAAGATTCTTTTGGTACTACTACCTCAACATCTAAAATGGCTGAGTTAGGGAAGTTAAATTCCACAATGTTAGAGCTACCACTATTTCCTTCAACATTATAAGCAACTTCGTTTGGAGTACCGCTTGTTGCGTCAGGACCATAAGAGCAATAAACATGTGCATTTGGTAACGCTACACCATTGGTATCCACCACATGTATTCTTAAGGTAGGTGGTATTTCTTTTTTACAAGATGTTGAAAAAAGCATTACTACCGTAAATACTCCTACAACACTTAAAATGTATGAAAATGTTTTCATAATTGTATAATTTGCTAAATTGCGTAACTACAAATATAAACAAATTTTATATGCGGCAAGTATTATTCATTTTTTTAATTAGTTCTGTACTAGGACTTTCTATGATTTCCGTAAAAAAAGAGCCACAAATAATCATAAAAACAGAGTACGGAAATATTATCGTAAAGCTTTATAATGAAACGCCATTACACCGAGATAATTTTTTAAAATTAACCAAAGAAGGTTATTATACTGACTTGCTTTTTCATAGAGTAATTCAGCATTTTATGATACAGGGCGGTGACCCTGACTCTAAAACCGCTAAACCCGGACAGCTGCTTGGTGATGGCGATTTAGATTATTTAGTTCCTGCTGAATTTAACAGACAACTTTATCACAAAAAGGGTGTGATTGCCGCTGCCAGAGAGGGAGATGACATTAACCCAGAAAAAGCCTCTTCCGCTTGCCAGTTTTATTTAGTGCAAGGCAAAGTGTTTACGGTTGAAGAACTAAAAGCATTAGAAGAAAAAAAGAGGATGAAATGGAAAGCAGAAATGACCAATGCAATATTCTCTGACAAGAAAAATAAGGCATTAGAAAAGGAATATGCCGATGCTTTAAAATCTGACGATAGAGATAAGATAACAGAACTAAATGCTAAGTTAGATGAGTTGCTGAAAAAAGAGTTTGGTGAATACGCTGATTTTAGATTTACGGAAGAAGAAATAAAAACCTATACCACTGTTGGCGGAACACCTCATTTAGACGGAAATTATACCGTTTTTGGCGAAATTGTTTCTGGACTTGAAGTGGTAGACAAAATAGCTGCCGTAAATTCTGATGCTAATGACCGACCGTTTAAAGATGTGAAATTTAGCATTGAACTGAATTGAGAATTCAGTTTTGAGTTTTCAGAATTCAGTTTGGGTAATTCCTAAGCCAACGCTTTCACTGATTTCCAATTTTCCGTTTTTATAATTTATCCCTGAAAACGGATCGTTTTTAGTTAATAGCGGAGAGTCTAAATCTACAAAATTAGCTAGTGATGAAATGCTTGCCGCTGCTGAAATTCCGCACGATGTTTCCGTCATACAACCTTGCATAATTTTTAAATTATTCTGCTTTGCTTTTTCAATAATTTTTAGCGCATTATAAATTCCTCCGCACTTCATTAGTTTGATGTTTATCCCGTCAAAGTAAGTTACTATTTCCTCTAAATCATTGATAGATTGAAAAGACTCATCGGCAACAATAGGAATAGAGGTATGTTTTTTTAATGCTCCATTTTTTTCAAGTTCATGTTTTGGAAATGGCTGCTCAATCAACACTACATTTTGGGTTTCTAACCAATTAACCAATTCAATAGCTTCCTCAACATTATTCCATGCCTGATTGGCATCAATAGCAATAGGTTGATTGGAATACTTTCGGATTAACTGTATGTAAGCTTTATCGTTTTCACCATTTAATTTAATCTTGAGTGTTTTAAATTGGTTGGCGTCTGAAAGCTTTTCTTTTAGCGAATCTTCAGTATCAATGCCAAGAGTAAAAAATGTATTTGGGTTTGGTTTTGTTAAACCTAAATAGTGATAAAGCGGTTGGTTTTCCAGCTTAGCTTTTAAATCATAAAAAGCAATATCTAAAGCTGTTTTGGCGGCATTATTTTCTTTAAAAGAAGATAAATATTCATTAACTTCTTCATGAGATTTGTTAGGAAGCAATTGTGCTACATCTATTTGTTGTAAAAAAGAAATAACCGATTCTTGATTTTCAGATAAATAAGGCGGTAAAGAAGCCTCTCCGTGAGCCACCATGCCTTCATAATTTAACTGCACTAAAACAATAGGCGTAAATGTTCTTACGCCATGCGCAATTTTAAATGGTGTTTTAAATTGGAGTTGGAAGGGCTTATAGCTTAGACTCATTGAATTAAGGATAGATTAATTTTAGGCTCATTAATTTAAATTATCCTGACTTACAATTATACTTGAAGTTTTTCGAATTTATAGTAGAGTTTATTTCTACGTTTTTTGAAGTAATTTTTGATAGAATTCTGATTAGCTTTTTTCTAAACCTATAATATTTTCCGTCTACTAAAATAAGTCTACATTCATAACAATATATATTACAATCTATATATTTTCCTTCATGATATATAGAAAAGAAAATACATTTATCGTCATTGATATCATCATTAATGGATATCATATCATAAGAATTAATTTCCTTTAGTAATTTATTTATTTCTATTTTATCATCTGTAATACAAAAACTGCCTCTTTTAAAAGCATTTTCTTTAATTTGATTAGTTGAAATTAATTCACGTCTCTCAGAGAAAGGAGAAATTGAATATATGATAAGTGTATCTTGTGACTTAACTATAATATTAAACACCAATAAAGTTAATATTAAAGCTATTCCTTTACTCATTACTTCTTTTTAAAAACCGGAACGGTAGAGCAAGGTTCGCCATACATGATAGATTTTACGTGAGGTTGCAACCTACTCACCATTAACGAAAAAGCATATTCAGGATGATGAATGTCTGAACAACCTTTTATAATAACTCGTTCATCTTTATACTCTTCTACCTTAATCTGCTGTATGGTTAAACGAATAATTTCTTTTTCTAAATCACTTAACGAACCTTGAATGGAAAGTTTTGCAATTCCGATCAGTTCAGAAACTACCAACATATATGCCCAAAAAGGAATAATAGCATCAGAAGAGCAATTTACTGCCACATATTTGTTTTGGTAATTTTCCCAATTGTGATTTTTGATGGCTTCTCGATATTCTTTCTCTCTTAAAATAAAGCCGTTATCCAACCACTGAGCAATGTCTATTTCAACCCTTTCTTCAACAGGCAATAGTTTTTGAAGGTCAATGGTAATTAACCCACTTTTTTCTACTCTATTTACTATTTCGGTTTCAGGGTTCATTTAGATTGCTTCACTAACGCTCGCAATGACGTAAAATTATACTAGTCCAAGTTCAAGCATTGCTGCTTCACTCATCATATCTTTGGTCCAGGTTGGCTCCCAGGTTAAGGTAACTTTAGCTGAGTTCACTCCTTTCACTCCCGCAACTTTTTGTTCTACTTCAGGTGGTAAACTTTCAGCAACAGGGCAAGAAGGTGATGTAAGCGTCATTAAAATAGCAACATTGGCTTCATCATCTACTTTTACTTCATAAATTAATCCCATCTCGTAAATATTCACTGGAATTTCAGGGTCGTAAATGGTCTTTAAAACCTCTATTGCTTTATTTTCTATGTCTCTTTTATCTACTGACATTAACTAAATCTTGTTTGTTTTACAAAGGTATTAAACTTTTGCCTGAAAAGCTATCCCATACATTTTCATTTGTTTCACCATAGAAAGTAATCCATTTGAACGAGTAGGTGATAAATGCTCTTTTAATCCAATCTTATCAATAAAAAATAACTCTGCTTCCGCTACTTCCTTTGGTGAGTGACCTGACAAAACGGATATTAATAAAGAAATTATTCCTTTAGTAATCACCGCATCGCTATCGGCCGTAAAAACAATTTTTCCGTCTACTAAATCGGCATGCAACCAAACTTGAGATTGACAGCCTTTAATAATATTTTCAGGTGTTTTGTATTGAGCATCAATTAACGGCAGGTCTTTTCCAAGTTCAATAATGTACTCGTACTTTTCCATCCAATCTGAAAACATGGAAAATTCATCAATGATTTGATTCTGTTTCTCTTCAATCGTCATTATGAAAGCATTTTTTTTGCCTTTTTCACTCCGTCAATAAACACATCTACTTCTTCTAAAGTATTGTAAATCGCAAACGAAGCTCTCACAGTTCCAGGAATTTTAAATCTATCCATTAATGGTTCTGTGCAATGATGCCCTGTTCTAACCGCAATACCAAGTTGGTCTAATATTGTTCCTAAATCAAAAGGGTGAATATTATCTATTAAAAAGGAAATAACCGGCCCTTTCTTTTTTGAAGTTCCGTAAATTTTAACCCCTTCAATTGCCGATAATTTTTCCGTAGCATAATTTAGAATTTCATTGTCGTGTTGTTGAATAGTATCAAAACCAATGCTTGAAATCCATTTTGCTGCTTCCGCAACTGCAATACCTCCAACTATGTTTGGCGTACCCGCTTCAAATTTATGTGGTAAATCGTTATAGATAGTTTTTTCAAAAGTTACTGTTTTTATCATGTCTCCACCACCTTGATAAGGAGGCATTTTCTTGAAAAGTTCCTGTTTGCCATAAAGAATGCCAACTCCCGTTGGACCATACATTTTATGTCCGGAAAAAGCATAAAAATCACAATCTAATTCTTTTACATTAACAGGCTGATGATGTATGGCTTGAGCTCCGTCAATTAATGTTTTTATACCTTTTGATTTAGCTATGGAAATTATTTCTTCAATCGGATTGTTTGTTCCTAAAGTGTTTGAAGAATGAGTAATGGCAATGATTTTGGTTTTATCGGAAATCAATTTTTGGACATCATCAATACTAATTTCTCCATTATCTAAAACAGGAATAACTTTTAAAACGGCTTTTCTTTCTTCACAAGCCATTTGCCAAGGAACAATGTTGCTGTGATGTTCCATTCCTGAAATGATAATTTCATCTCCTTCATGAATAAATGCTTTGGAAAAAGAATGAGCAACTAAATTAATGGCGTCAGTTGTTCCTTTGGCAAAAATTATTTCTTCCTCATGCTCTGCGCCTATAAATTGCTGAATAGTTCTTCTTGCTTCTTCGTAAGCTTCAGTAGCTTTAACACTCAAGTGATGAACACCTCTATGAATATTGCTGTTATAGGTTTTGTAATAATTGTCGATAGCATTAATGACAGAAAGTGGCTTTTGGGTAGTGGCTCCATTGTCGAAATAAATTAATGGATTACCATTTACTTTTTGAGAAAGAATAGGGAATTGTTTTCTAATTTCTGTGATATCAATAGGCAATTTGTCGGCAACTTTATTCATTAAAATAAACTTGGCTCTAAAATACAGTCTTGAATGTAGTCTTTCAACTCTTCATCCTTAATTTTAGAAAGTGTATCTGCCACAAAAGCTTTCAACATTAATTTAACCGCATTTTCTTCTTTTATCCCTCTTGCTCTTAAATAGAAAACAGCTTCTTCGTCCATCTGTCCTGTGGTAGAACCATGAGAACATTTTACGTCATCCGCATAAATTTCTAGTTCTGGTTTTGAACGAACAGCAGCTTCTTTAGATAATAAAATATTATTGTTCGCCTGAAAAGCATTTGTTTGTTGAGCTTCTTTATCTACCAAAACTCTTCCGTTAAATACTCCGGTAGAGTTATCATCTAAAATTCCTTTGTATAACTCATTGGAATTAGAATGTGGTTGAAGATGTTCAATCAAAGTATGGTTATCAATATGTGATTTTTCTTTTCCGATGTACAAGCCCATTAAATTCATTTCCGCATTACTTCCGTTGATGTACAAATTGGAGTTATTTCTTACCCAACTTGCATCGGCAGTAACTACTGTATGATTAAATGTTGCATTTGCTTTAGAAGAAACATAATCATTAGAAATGTGAAAAGCATTTTTTTCGCTTTGAATTTTTACAACATCTAAAACTGCTCCATCCTCTAAAAAAGTTTCAGTAACTATATTATTCAGTGCGCTTGAAACATTTTGAGACACATATTCTTGAATAATTTGCAACTCAGAATGTTTACCACAGTGAATTAATAATCTTGGGAGGACAACCGCTTTTTCAGTTACAACATGAATAATGTTAACTGGTTTATCCAAAACTATATTATCATCTACCTTTACTAAATAGCCATCCGAAAAATAAGCTGTGTTTATTGCTGTAAATATTTCTTTATCATGATTTGCTATGCTCCCAAGTAAAGACAATTCTGAATTCTCTGTGTCTGAAAAAGAAACAAATTTTATTCCTGATGGTAATTCACTTTTCTCTGACTGTAATTTTCCATTTACTAAAACAACTTTATAACTGTCTGATGAATAATGGTCAATAGAATGAAGTTTGACTTCAATCTTAGGTTCTAAAGAAAACTCCTGATTGATAATTTTTGCAACTCTGGTATATTTCCAATATTCGTCTTTAGTAGTTGGAAAATCTAATAACGCTAAACTTGAAACAGCATTTTTTTTGAGCTGATTGACAAGCTCATTATTACTTGCTTCAGAGTTTTTGAAGTTAAGTAAAAACTTTTCTTTGGTTGAAATTTCCAAGGCAGTTTCCATATTAAGCGACAACATTTTCTTTAACCCACTCATAACCTTTTTCTTCTAATTCCAGCGCCAACTCTTTTGTGCCCGACTTAACGATTTTTCCATCATAAAGAACATGAACAAAGTCAGGAACAATATAATCTAAAAGTCTTTGGTAATGGGTAATGACTATGGTAGCATTTTCAGGTGATTTAAGCTTGTTAACGCCATTAGCTACTACCCTCAATGCATCGATATCTAATCCAGAATCTGTTTCATCTAAAATAGCAAGTTTAGGTTCGAGAACAGCCATTTGAAAAATTTCATTCCTCTTTTTCTCTCCTCCTGAAAATCCTTCATTAACAGAACGGTTAGCCAATTTAGTATCTAACTCAACAATCGCTGATTTTTCTTTTACTAAGGCTAAAAAGTCTTTAGCAGAAATAGGTTCTTCGTTTCTGTATTCCCTAATTTCATTTAAAGCAGTTCTGAGAAAGTTGATATTATTTACTCCCGGAATTTCAACAGGATATTGAAATGCAAGAAACACACCCTCTCCTGCTCTTTCTTCGGGAGCAAGTTCTAACAAGTTTTTTCCCAAATAAGTTACGCTGCCTCCCTTAATTTCATATCCTTCTTTTCCGGCAAGTATTGAAGCGAGCGTACTCTTTCCTGAGCCGTTAGGTCCCATAATAGCATGCACTTCTCCCGGCTTCACGGTAAGGTTTAGTCCTTTCAAAATATCTTTGTCTTCTACACTAACTTTTAAATCTTTAATCTCTAACATTTCCTTTAATATTATAAATTGTCACATTCTTTTCATCAAATTCAATATCATAAGCATATTTATTCTGAAGAATTTGTTTGAGCGAATCTCTACTAATAATTACCCTTTCTCCTATTTGAAAATCAGGTACAAAGGTAAGGTTTATATTTTGTTTTACCTCATTAAACTTATGAATATAACACTCAATTGCTCTTGGATATCCGGAATGATAAACGGTATAATTATTTAAGTTTTTACTTTCTAAGTAAGAGCGGTACAAAAAAATCTCTGTAGCCTCATTTTTCTGCTCATAGCTATTAAACGAATTAGACTGAGATTTCCCAAACGCTATTCGATAAGGAAAGATAAATATGACAAGAACAAAGACCAGCTTAAATTTAGAATTTGGTATTTTATTCATCAATTCATCAATCACCACAGCAGCTACAATTGATAAAAATGGGAAAATCGGCATATCATACCACTCCAGTTTAGTTACTGATGCCGATATTATCACTAGGTAAAACAATAGTATTAAAGATATATAGAAGACTAGTTTCATTTTAATATCGTCCTTAAACCTAAATAAGCTAAGTCCTATACCAATAATTGATAATACAAACCAAAACTCATAACGGTATAAGAAAAGGTTTTTTATGTAGAATAAAAAAGGTTCTTTGTGATTTTCTATTTCATTTACCGTTCTAAGAAGGTCATTATTTACAAAATAAGATAAATAACCCTTTTGAAGGTTATCTCTGACAAAAAGAAAGGATAAAACAACACCTAAGAGAGTTGCTAGTCCAAAATAAAGGTACTTTGATTTAAATACTTTTTTCAAAACGTCTTTTCCTTCTAATAGTAGAATCGATAAAAACGCAGGAAAAAACAAAAATGCCATTATGCTTTTACTTAAAAAGGCAAAAGAAATAGCTAAGAAAAACAACGCTAACTTATAGCTAGTATAGTCCTTTTTAAAAAGGATGTCTAAAAAAATAAAACTAGAAATAGTTAAAAATAATGTGACTATTGCATCACTATCACCTGTTCTTGATGTATGAAAACCAACAAAACCCAATGAAGTAATTAGTATTAATGATGAAATTAATGCCACAAGACTATCAAAGTGTTTTTTAACAAAAAAAAAGGTGACTAAAATGGTAAAAAAACTTGCAATAGCTGAAGGTAATCGAACAGCTAATTCATTAAACCCAAGTATTTTGATAAATATCATTTGCAACCAATTTGTCATGGGAGGTTTAGAGTTCCACATATCAGCAATACCATTATAAATTGGCACCAGCCAACTTCCCTGATTAAGCATTTCTATAGAATTAATTGCAAACATTGACTCATCCCAAAGTCGAAACGAAAAGTTTTCAATTTTTAGAAATAGTATCGGAAAAGACAAAATAAAAATCAAGAAAAACCAAAGAAAATTATGAAGCTTATTACTCATTTTAAAATCAAAAACTGGAGGGATTTAACTATCCTACACTTCCTTCTAATGAAATTTCAAGTAGTTTTTGAGCTTCTACCGCAAATTCCATTGGTAATTTATTTAATACTTCTTTACAATATCCGTTTACAATCATGCTTACTGCCTTCTCCGTACTCAAGCCCCTTTGATTACAGTAAAAAATTTGGTCTTCTCCAATTTTAGAGGTAGTGGCTTCATGTTCAACTTTAGCAGAATTATTTTCCACTTCTATGTAAGGGAAAGTGTGAGCGCCACAGTTGTTGCCCATTAATAAAGAATCACACTGGGTGAAGTTTCTGGCATTATCTGCGTTCTTGTGAACTTTTACCAATCCTCTGTAAGAGTTATTACTTTTTCCGGCAGAAATTCCTTTTGAAATAATTGTACTCTTTGTATTTTTTCCAAGATGAGTCATTTTGGTACCCGTATCTGCCTGTTGCATATTATTAGTAACCGCAACAGAATAAAATTCACCAATAGAATTATCTCCCTTTAAAATAGTTGAAGGATATTTCCAGGTAATGGCTGAACCTGTTTCTACTTGTGTCCAAGAAATTTTTGAGTTAACTCCGGTACAAATTCCTCTTTTTGTTACAAAATTGTAAATACCGCCCTTGCCATTTTCATCGCCCGGATACCAATTTTGAACAGTAGAATATTTTATCTCAGCATTGTCTAAAGCCACCAATTCCACAACAGCTGCATGCAATTGATTTTCATCTCTTATTGGAGCTGTACAACCTTCTAAATAACTTACATAAGAATCCTCATCCGCTATTACCAAAGTCCTCTCAAACTGACCTGTGTTTGCTTCATTTATTCTAAAGTATGTAGAAAGTTCCATAGGACATTTCACTCCTTTGGGGATATAACAAAACGAACCATCACTAAATACGGCTGAATTTAAAGCAGCATAGTAATTATCAGTAGTAGGTACTACAGTTCCCAGATATTTTTTTACTAAATCAGGATACTCTTTGACTGCCTCACTAAAAGAGCAAAAAATAATTCCAAGTTCGGAAAGCTTTTCTCTAAAAGTTGTTTTAACAGAAACACTATCAAAAACCACATCTACCGCAACTCCGGATAATCGCTTTTGTTCTTCTAAAGAAATTCCCAACTTCTCAAATGTTTTTAAAAGTTCAGGGTCAACCTCATCTATACTATTTAATTGCTTTTTAGGTTTAGGAGCTGAATAATAAATTATATCTTGAAAATCAATTTTTGGGTAATGAATATGCGCCCAGGTTGGCTCAGTCATTTTTTGCCATTGACGAAAAGCTTTTATTCGCCAATCGGTCATCCATTCAGGCTCATTCTTCTTTAATGAAATTAACCGAACAACATCTTCATTAAGCCCTTTTGGAATCTTCTCAGATTCCACATTGGAAATGAAACCGTATTTATATTCCGATTTTAAATCTTTCGCTAAGTCTTCCTCTGTATACCCCATCGTAATCTCCTAAATTATAGCGCAAAACTTTCTCCGCATCCACAAGTTCTATTTGCATTCGGATTATTAAAAACAAATCCTTTACCATTTAAGCCACCAGAATAATCCAAGGTTGTTCCCGCTAAGTAAAGAATACTCTTTTTATCACAAACTACTTTTACACCATTATCTTCTAAAATAGTGTCTTGCTCAGTAACTTCAGAATCAAACTTTAATACATAGCTTAATCCTGAGCAGCCACCGCTTTTTACTCCTACTCTAATAAAAGCGCTTTCTCCCATTCCTTCTTCTTGAATGAGTTTTTGTGCCTGTGCTTTAGCATTATCTGAAACTTTAATCATTTTATTTTTATTTAGACAAAATCTAAATTATAGTGCAAAAGTATCTAAAATCAACTTCTAATCCAAGTCCTGACTGATATATTAAACATTTGTCGGCAATGTTTAGTTTTGTAGTCAATTTAAAAAATATGAGTTATACAGAATTATCGAGCGTAGGCGAGTTTGGATTAATTGAACATCTGACTAAAAACATCACTTTAAAACATAAAAGTAGCATAAAAGGTGTAGGCGATGACGCTGCTGTAATTGGCGAAGGGAAAACAAAAACACTTATTACTACTGATTTATTGGTAGAAGGCATTCATTTTGACTTAATGTATAGCCCATACAAGCATTTGGGCTACAAAGCTATAGCAGTTAATTTATCTGACATTTATGCTATGAATGGAACTCCAAAACAAGTAACGGTTTCTTTAGCTTTATCTAATCATATTTCTGTGGAAGCACTTAATGAGTTGTACGAAGGAATTTATACCGCATGCGACAAATACAATGTAGATTTAATAGGTGGTGATACTACTTCGTCTCAGGCAGGTTTAATGATAAGTGTCACAGCAATCGGTGAGGCAAATGAAGAAGAAATAGTATATAGAAACGGAGCGAAGGTAAATGACTTAATTTGTGTAAGTGGTGATTTAGGAGGTGCATATATCGGACTACAAATCTTAGAAAGAGAAAAGAAGTTGTTTAAAGAAAATCCGAAAATTCAGCCTGATTTAGAAAACTACGAGTATATAGTTGAACGACAATTAAAACCCGAACCTAGAAAAGATGTAATTGATGAATTAAAAAAACTAGGTATTAAACCAACATCTATGATAGATCTTTCTGATGGCTTATCAAGCGAGCTAATTCATATTGGCAAGCAATCAGATGTAGGAATGAGAATAGTAGAGAATAAGCTACCTATTGACCAACAAACTTTTTCTACGGCTGAGCAATTAAATATACATCCTGCTACTTGCGCTTTAAATGGTGGAGAAGACTATGAGCTTCTTTTCACCATTCCTGTTAATGATTTCGAAAAAATAAAAGGAAACAAACTTTTTAGAGAAATTGGTTTTGTTACCGATGTAAAAGAAAAATATGAAATGCTAACCAATAGCGGTAGCTTTATAGACTTGACTGCACAAGGCTGGAAATCTTTCTAAGCTTTATTAATTGTTCGTAAACCTCTTTTTACAATCTTTTCCGTAGCAATGGTTGGAGATTCTTTTAGCCATTGTTTGGTTATTTTTTGAACCCACTTGGGCTGAGTTTTAGAGGCATCGTTCAGCCAATTTCCGACACTCAATTGTACATACCTGGCCTCATCACCTTTTAACGGTTCGATAATAGACAACGCTAACTCAGGGTTTTCTCTCAACTCGCTAATATGTTTGCACCATACCCCTCTCGGTCGTGTAACTTCACTTGCAAATCTCCGAATGTTTTCATTTTTATGTTTTGCCCAAGGTGTTAATGTTTTAATTGCAGTATCTAGCTCATCAATCACTCCGTTTCTAACTGCCATCCATGCTGTTTCCCTCACTCCAAAATGAGTGTCTGCAGCAAATTTTTTAATCAATTCTAATTTCTTTTTAATAGGTTTTTTATCAAACCCAACATAGTACGTTGCATAAACTCTGGCAAAATCAGAAGTATGATTAGAGAGATAATTGAAAAGATTTTCATCTCCCTCTTCTAAGAAAAATTTGCCTATTTTTTGAGTAATTGAATTGGTGGTTTCTTCTTTGGTAATATAGTTTTTCAGCTTAGGAAAAATAGCTGATTTATCAGCCTCATTCAGTAAATTCTTAACTAATGTAAGTTGGTCGACTACCAGCCATTCCATCAAGTTAATGGTTTGTATTTTTCCGGCTTCTAAAAGACTTTTTACCTCTTTCGGAACATCTGCACGGGCTCTTCCTCCTTTTCGATTAAGTATTTCCTGAGGTATTTTCATTTATACGACTATTAATAATTTAAAGGCTCTTTAATCACGTTTGTTCTTAAAAAGAAGTTGGATAGCGATATTTTCAATCGTTTAAATAGGTAATACATTACCGGAACAATTACTAAAGTCAAGAATGTTGTAAATGTTAACCCAAAAATAATTGTCCATGACATCGGACCCCAGAATATC
>JAUHYR010000119.1 GCA_030426475.1 Bacteroidia bacterium | reverse complement strand
GAATGCCGCACCGTCACTCATTTGTGAGGAGTTACCTGCCGTAACGCTTCCACCTTGAGCAAATACGGGTTTTAGTTTGGCTAGTGCTTCCAGATTGGTTTCTTTTCTTGGGCCTTCATCAGGATCTACTGTATATTCTCGTTGGGCTTGTTTATCACCTTTAACGTATGTTTCCTTTACTAAAACAGGAACAATATCATCTTTAAACTTACCTTCTTCAATTGCTTTTAAAGCCTTTAAATGAGAGTTCAATGAAAATTCATCCTGCTCTTCTCTACTCACCTTAAACTCCTTTGCAACAGCTTCTGCCGTAAGCCCCATTCCCCAATACCAGTCAGGATTATTTTTGGCAACATCTGAGTTGGGTACTATACGCCATCCACCAAAAGGAATTGGCGACATAGTTTCCACACCGCCTGCTATAATACAATCAGCAATTCCCGCATGAATTTTTGCAGAGGCAATTGCAATGGTTTCTAGTCCTGAAGAACAATATCTATTTACTGTCATACCCGGAACTTTTTCTGTATCTAAACTCATCAGTGATATCATTCTACCGATATTAAGTCCCTGTTCTGCTTCAGGGGTAGCGTTACCCACAATAACATCATCAATTAGTTCTTTCTCCAAATTAGGAAAATCATTTAACAAATGTTTAATTACTTCAACTGCCAGGTCATCCGGTCTTGTGAACCTGAAAAGCCCTCTTGGTGCTTTACCTACTGCTGAGCGATATCCTCCTACTATAAATGCGTTCATAATGAAATTTTAAATGTTAAGTTTTAAATGTTAGATATTTTTAAATAATGATTATCTCAAATTAAAACCTGTTATTTTTATTATACTTTTTTCTTCAATTTGATTCAGTTCATTTTCTACATTCTCCAAAATTAAATCCGACTTCTGTAATAATTTCAACCAATATCTGGTTTCTCTGGCTTCCTTTGAAGCAATTGACATTTTAGCTATAAAATCTTTTTTACTAATTCCTGCACTTGCTTCTTCAACATTAGCTCCAATAGATGTGGCAGACTTTAAAAGCTGCTTAGTTATAACATATTCATTTTGGTCTACCATTCTTTTGTAAAGCTTAATGATTATTAAACTAAATTCAAATGCCTTATCTTTTATTATACTTTGTTTACTCAAAGCAATTAATATTATTCAAAATTCAAACCTTATAATTTCTAATTTCTTAATACTTTTCCTGTTTTTATAATACTTTCTAGTCTTTCCAAAGTTTTACGTTCTGCACATAACTCTAAAAATGCTTTTCTTTCCATGTCCAATAAATATCTTTCCGAAACTTCAGTTGGTTCAGATAGACTGCCACCACATAAAACATTTCCAAGCTTTTCTGATATAAGTTGGTCATGGTCGGATATATAGTTTCCTGAGCGCATAGAGTTTGCACCTGCATAAACAATTCCTAAACCTTCTTTTCCTAAAACTTTAATATCTGTCCTTTCAATAGGTTGTGAGTAGCCTTTATCAGCAAGCAACAAACAAGCTTCTTTTGCATATTTTAACCGATGAGTTCTGCTTACTATCACTTCATCTTTGCCTTCTTTTAAGTATCCTAATTCAAATGCCTCATACCCTGAGGTAGAAACTTTAGCTTGACCTATAGTTAAAAATCTATTTCTTAATGTATTAATTCTTATACCATCACCATATTCCTCAGAAGCTCTTAGGGCAAACTCTTTTGTTCCTCCACCTCCGGGAATAACACCTACTCCAAACTCCACTAATCCCATATATGTCTCGGCATTGGTAATAACTTTATCGGCATGCAAACAAAGTTCGCAACCTCCACCTAAAGTTAATCCATGAGGGGCAGCAACAACAGGGATGGAAGAGTAACGAACTCTCATCATAGTATTCTGGAAAGCTCGAATAGCAAAATCAAGTTCATCATATTCTTGCTCAACTGCCATCATAAATATCATCCCCACATTAGCTCCGGCTGAAAAATTTTGTCCTTCATTATAAATAACTAAGCCTTTGTAATCTGCTTCAGCTAAATCTATAGCTTTATTAATTCCTTGAATAACCTCACCTCCAATAGTATTCATTTTAGTATGGAATTCAAGATTGAGTATACCATCACCTAAGTCAGTAATGGTTGTTCCCGAGTTTTTCCAAACAGTTTTAGAAGAACGAATATTATTTAATATCAGTAAATCCTCAGTTCCTTCAACAGTTTTGTATGATTTAGAGTTAATATCATAATACTTCTTAGCACCATCTTCAATTTTATAAAAAGACTCATTGCCGCCTTCTATCATTTCATTCACCCATGAAGCTACCTCCACACCATCTTCTTTCATTTTAGTAATAGTATCTTTTACACCTAATGCGTCCCAAACTTCAAAAGGCCCCATTTCCCAACCAAAACCGGCATTCATAGCATCATCAACCTTATATATAGCATCAGAAATTTCAGGAATACGATTTGACACATAGGCAAACAAGCCGTAAAAAGATTTTCTATAAAACTCTCCTGCTTTATCTTTAAAGTTAACCAGCAACTGCATTCTTTCAGCTAAATCATTGATAGGCTTTGAAGCCTCAAGAGCAGCAAATTTTACTTTTTGTTTGGGTTCGTACTCTAGTGTCTTTAGGTTAAGAGAGAGGATTTCTGAGGACCCATCTTTGTTTTTTTCCTTTTTGTAAAATCCTTGCTTGGTTTTAGACCCTAACCAGTTTTTATCTACCATCTGCTGAACATAAGTAGGAATTTCAAACAACTTGTTGGCCTCATCATTCGGACAATTTTGACGAACACCGTTTGCCACATGCACTAAAGTATCTAATCCAACTACATCACAAGTTCTGAAAGTAGCAGACTTTGGTCTGCCCATTACGGGTCCTGTAAGTTTATCTACTTCATCTACGGTTAATCCCATTTCTTCTACCAAATGAAATAGTGCCATAATAGAGTAAACACCAATTCTGTTAGCAATAAATGCTGGAGTATCTTTACACAAAACAGTAGTTTTACCTAAAAACTTTGTTCCGTAATCATCTAAAAATTCAATTACAGCTTTATCGGTTTTTGTTGATGGAATAATTTCAAGAAGCTTCAAATATCTTGGTGGATTAAAAAAGTGGGTGCCACAAAAGTGCTTTTGAAAATCTTCACTCCTTCCTTCCAGCATCATTTCAATGGGAATACCGGATGTATTAGACGTAATTAATGTTCCCTCTTTTCTATACTTCTCGACATTGGTAAATACTTTCTTTTTAATATCCAGATTTTCAACAACCACTTCCATCACCCAATCACAGTCAGCTATTTTTGGTAAATCATCATCAAAGTTTCCGGTAGTGATTCTACTAGCAAAAGACTTTTTATAAATAGGTGACGGGTTACTTTTAAGCGCAAATTGTAATGCTTCATTTACTATTCTGTTTCGTACAGATTTGTCTTCTAATGTTAATCCTTTTGCTTTTTCTATCTCATTAGGTTCTTTTGGTACAATATCTAATAATAGCACTTGTACGCCAATGTTAGCAAAATGACACGCAATTCTAGAGCCCATTACTCCTGAACCCAATATTGCAACTTTTTTTATTACTCGCTTACTCATTCTATATAACTTTTAGTTCTTTATACTCTGTAGTTAAATCATTTATTTTTTGCAACCCTTCTATCATCGCTTCCATTTCTTTTTTCTTAAACTTAGATATGATAGATTCATTAAACCCTCTCACTACTTTTCTGGCTATCTTTCTTTTTTGATAACCCAATTCAGTTAGATAAATTCTAACCATCCTTTTATCTGTTCCGTCCGGCTTCCTATAAATCAATTCCTTTTCTTCCATACTTTTGAGTAGCCTACTCATGCTGGTTGCTTCCATACCCATTAGCGGAGCTATAGAAGTAGCAGGAGTTCCTTCCTTTTCATCAATATATAAAAGAACAAAACCAATGGCTTGAGATATATTATGTTTTACTGCTATTTGGTTATACATTTTAAATATATTATGCCATGTTCGTTTAATATGAAAATCTATTGCCTCTTCCGGTTTCATCTTTTTAATTATGAAACAAATATATAAAAATATATTATGCATGCATAATATATGGAAAATAATTTTCGTTATGTTTTCTTATCGCCTAAAACATAAATACCTTTGTATCATGAAAAAGGTTGTAATTGTAGGAGCAGGATTTGGTGGATTAAAAATAGCACAGAAGCTAAAGGATGAAAAGTTTGAAGTGCTACTGGTAGATAAGAACAACCATCACACTTTTCAACCCCTATTATATCAAGTAGCTACAGGAGGTTTAGAGGCAGACAGCATTGCTTACCCGATAAGAAGAATTTTTAGAAAGCAAAGAAATCTCTCTTTCAGAATGGCAGAAGTTTTAAAGATAGTTCCTGAAAAAAATATATTGGAAACAACTATAGGTGACATCAACTATGATTATCTGGTTATTGCTACGGGAAGCACAAACAACTTTTACAATTTTGATAATGTAAAGGATGACTTACTTCCATTAAAAAGTGTAAATAATGCACTAGACATGAGAAGCTACATTCTTCAAAATTTGGAGAATGCTCATCAGGTAAAACCTGATGAGGAAGTCAAAAAAATAATGAGTATTGCCATAGTAGGTGGTGGTCCCACAGGTATAGAACTGGCAGGAGCTTTAGCTGAAATGAGAAAATATGTTCTTCCTAAAGATTTTCCGGATCTAGATTTATCTAAAATGCATATTTACTTGTTTGAAGCATCTGAAAACTTACTATCCTCCATGTCGTCATTGGCATCAAAAGCATCTGAGGAATATCTAAAAAAACTAAATGTAGCAGTCTATAAAAACTCAAAAGTAAAAAGCTATACTAATGACCAACTTGAATTAGAAGACGGAACCACCTTTTTAACCTCCACCGTAATATGGACAGCCGGTGTAAAAGGGAATATGCCCACCGGACTTCCAAGTGATAGCGTAGAAGGAAACAGGATATTGGTAAACGAATATAATCTTGTAAAAGGATTAAATAATGTATTTGCCATTGGTGATATTGCCTCACACAAAGACAAAGAAAACCCAAAAGGATTACCTATGCTGGCTCCTGTTGCTAATCAACATGGAGAACATCTTGCAAAAAACCTTATTAGGATAGAGCAAGGCCTTAAACCAAAAGCTTTTAAATATAAAGACAAAGGATCAATGGCTACCATTGGTAGAAAAAAAGCGGTAGTTGATTTTCCAAAAAGAAGCATGAAGGGAGCATTTGCTTGGTTTATATGGCTAACGGTACACATTGCATCGCTAGTTGGCTTTAGAAATAAATTCGTCACTTTTCTAGACTGGTTTATCAACTACATTAATTATGACAGACCACTTGGATTAATTATTAGAAAATATAAAAGAAGGTAAGCTATTTTCTTAATACCTTTTTTCCAAAGTAAAAAAATAACATAATTAGCACAGAACCTAGAAATGCTAAAGCCATATCTTTTTGTGCATCCCAAATATCTCCTTGAGTTCCCAAATAAGCAATACCTTGCTCAGGAAAAAAAACATCAGCAACTGCCCACTCTACCAGTTCGTAGGCACCACTGAAAGAAAGTGTGATTTCACAAGGTAACGACCAGCTTACCCAATTCGGAAATTTGAAGTAATTTTTAAACCAGTCTCTTAGTGGATATGCAATCATAAAACCAAAGCTAAAGTGAACAATTCTGTCGTAATGATTCCTTTCAAAACCAAATTCATCCATTAACCAGTACCCAAAAGGATTTTCGGCATAGGTATACTTTGAACCGTAAATATGTAAACATAGGTAAACAAATATGAAGGTATAAGTCAAGTCAGAAAATTTGAATTTTCTGTAAGAAATTAATAGCCCTCCTAAAAAAATAAACACTAAGGTATTTTCAAGAAACCAATTGGCTAAGTCATGAGTTCCTATTAGCGTTAAAAGCCATAATAAGACAAACACACAAAGATATATGAGCGGAAATTTTGAAGCTACCTGATTAGAGGTAGAAGCTGTAGTAAATCTCATTCTAGTTAATCACTATCTTCTCAATAAAACTTTGATTTTCATTCTTCACTCGAATGAAATAATTTCCCTTTTTAAGATTTGAAACATCTATTGTTTTGGTTTTAACCATATTGCTTGAATAGACCACTCTACCAGAAATATCAGATAACTCAAGTATATAATTAGCCGAATGATTTAGTGAAACAGTAATCACATCATTAGCAGGATTGGGATACACTTTAAAACCCGCTTGCCTATTTATATTTCTAATTCCGGATACATCATTTAAAACTAAGAACCTATAGTCTTCTGTTTCACCTGTAGAAGAAGGGTCACAAGAAGCTGTAAAAGCAGGAGCCGTTCTCACTCTCATAATCAGAGTATCCAAATTTGCGTTAGAAGGAACAACTACTTTAATAGTAACACCGGTTTCGTATGCGACCGATGTATAAATGTTTTCCGCTGGACTAAAAATTGAATCTTTATTCCAGTCTACCCAGACACCAATCTTTGATAAAGTAGTTTTGTTTAATGCCACTCTCAAATCAAAACTATCCAAACGATATTCCGCCACTA
>JAUHYR010000118.1 GCA_030426475.1 Bacteroidia bacterium | reverse complement strand
ATAACGTCAGGGTAAATAGTTCCTTGAGCTAACCACTTTACTTCCTGAATACTTGAAGCCTCTTCATCAAATACATCTATAAAAACCTTACCAATAGTTTTTCTTTTTTTCTCAGGGTCAGATTCACCAGCAAGTGCCGACAAAAACTTATCTTCTGCCCTCACTCCTTTTACATTTAAACCAAGACTTTCATATTGCTTTAAAACAGATTCAAATTCATTTTTTCGGAGCAAACCATTATCTACAAAAATGCAATACAAGTTTTTTCCGATTGCTTGATTTAAAAGCATTGCCGCAACAGAAGAATCAACACCTCCTGATAAACCTAAAACAACTTTATCATTACCTAATTTTTCTCTTAGTTGGTGAATAGTTGAGTCAGCAAAAGCGTCAGGAGTCCAGCTTTGTTCACATCCACAGATGTTAACGATAAAGTTTTTTAAAATAGTAGAGCCTTCTGTAGAGTGATATACTTCGGGATGAAACTGAATACCAAATGATTTTTTTCCGTTAATTGAAAACCCGGCTACCTTCACATCTTTTGTGCTGGCAACAATTTTAAATTCATCAGGCACAGTATTTATGGTATCACCATGTGACATCCACACCTGTGAATTGGAAGAAACATTAGTTAGTAACTCACAAGAATTATCTACATAATTTAAGTTTGCTCTTCCGTACTCTCTTGTATTTGATTGAAATACTTCACCACCGGAAGTATGAGATAAAAATTGAGCGCCATAACAAACACCTAATAAAGGAATATTTAAATTATTAATGTCAATTTTAGGCTTGGGTGCGTTTTCTTCTCTGACAGAGTGAGGGCTTCCTGAAAGAATAATTCCTTTTACTTCTTCAGTAATCTTTTCGTACTTGTTGTAAGGATGAATTTCACAATAAACGTTCAACTCTCTAACCCTTCTTGCAATCAACTGTGTATATTGCGAACCAAAGTCTAAGATGATTATTTTTTCCATTAGGCTTACAAAAGTAGTCTTTTAGCCGTTTTTACCACATTTATTGTTTATTAGTTAATAACATTTGTTTTGTTGAAAATTCAGATAATCATTTTTTAATAATTTGTTAATAAAGCGGTTACCCTTTACCCTATTAAATATGTAGTTTTGCAACAATGAATTACCTAATTCGGCTTTTGGGTTTCTTGCTTATCTACCTAGCTTTTAGTGTTGGTGTTTTAGCTCAAGTATGTGGAACAGGTTCTATTGGGGTTTCAGGTGCAGGATGCGGATGTTTAAGCGGTTGTGACTTATCAGGAGTCGGTGGTCCCAACTGTGGTGGGGGAACAAGTGGAAATTGTAGTGCTGGATATACTTACATGAGTATTACAATTAATATTCCGGCAGGATGCTCTGTTTCTGCAAGCGCAGATATGCAAAATCGTTCGGGCTGTTCTGCATCAGGAGCTGATGGTGGAAATCCTCCAACCTGTAGCACAGGTGACCGACTACGAGTAGTCAGTTCTTCAAATCCTTCAAAACCTTATCAATGTGGGGGAGCTAACTCTACCCAAACTGACACAGAATCTTTAACCGGACCCGGAACTATAACTATTGAGGGTTTTGCAAATAGAGCTGATGAAATTATTGCTTATACCGTTTCTTATGTTTCGGGTGGAGCACTTTGCGGAGCATCTTGTGGTGCTCTTCCTATAACTTTAGGTGATTTTAGAGCAAAATTAAATGAAAGTGGTTTTGTGGATTTAAGTTGGACTACTTTTTCAGAAATAAACAATGATTTTTTTACCATTGAAAAGAGTAAGAATGGTTTTTCTTTTCAGCAATTAAGGCAAATAAAAGGTGCCGGAAATTCTACAGTTCTGTTAAATTATTATGAGGTAGATGATAATCCGCATGAAGGGATTTCCTATTACAGATTAAAACAAACCGATTTTGACGGCAAATACTCCTACTCTCCTATTGTAGCTATTGACAATAATAAAACGAATAGTTTTGGAATTAAATATTCGTCCTATACAAATGATGAATTATTTATTGCAATGGGTTCGTTTAGCAAAGGAAATATACAGTTGTATGATTTAAACGGAAAGTTGCTATTCGATTTTTTTGTTGAAAACGAAAATGATCAAAATCTTATTAAAAAGAGAGTTCGTTTACCTAAAGGTTTTTATCTATTAAAATATACAGAGGAAAGTAAAGAAGATGTAATGAAGCTAGTTGCCTACTAAACTTTTACTCCTATCAGGCAAATGTCATCTACTTGCTCTAAGTTACCCTTCCATTCCTTGAAAGCATCTAAAATAAGTACTCTTTGTTCTTCCATAGATTTGTCGTTCAATGAAAGGAGCAGTTTTTTTATACTTGAAGATTTGAATTTTTTTCCTTTATCTCCGCCAAATTGGTCTGCAAGTCCATCAGAAAAGAGATAAAGCAAATCATCTTTCTCTAGTTGGATTTTATGATTGGTGAAAGGTTTTGGATTTTCAGTATAACCAATGGGCTGTTTATCTGCTTTAAACTCCTCAATTTCATCAGTTTTATTTCTGACTATCCATAGCGGATTATTTGCTCCTGCCCAAAGCAGTTCCTTTGTTTGAATATTTAAATTGCAAATACTTATATCCATACCATCACGCACTTCACTTTCACTTTTTTGAAATGTTTTGGTCACCAGTTGTCTGACTTTTTCTAATATTTCTGATGGTTTTGTTAATTGATATTCATTAACAGCTCTGTTTAGCGCATTTGAACAAACCACACTCACCATTGCTCCCGGAACTCCATGCCCGGTACAATCTGCTGCCGCAAAAATGACGTTATTTCCCATCACTTCTAAAAAATAAAAGTCTCCGGCTACAATATCTTTTGGTTGATAAACAACAAAGCTATCTTGGAAATGTTTTTTAAAGCTTTTTGTTGACGGCAAAATAGCATCCTGCAATCTTTTAGCATATTGTATGGAGTCTGTTATTTCCTGATTTTTAGTTTCTAACAACATACTTTGCAGTTCTATTTTTTCAGAATATTTTACCTTTTGTCGGTAGTTTTTATAGATAAAAACAGATAATACTATTAAGATTAAAACGATACCGATAACAAAATAAATAACCTTTTTTTGACTGCTGATTTTTGCTCCAAGAATAGCTTTATTCATTTCTAGTTCTTTTGCTGCGGCAATACTATCAGTTTTTTGAGCCGACTCATATTCTTCTTGCAACAACATTTTATCAAGCGACTTTTTACTTTCTACATCATTAATTAATAATGCGTACTTAGTGTATTCTTCGTGATATTTTAGTGCTTCAACATAATTACCTATACCGGAATAGTACATGTATAGCATATAGGAAGCTTCACGCAATCCTGTGTTGTTTTTAAGCTTACCGGACAACTCATACGCCTTATTTGAATAATACAAAACACTATCCTTTAATCCCATTTTATAGAAAAGCCTTGCGATATTGTTGTAGGAATTATAGATGTCGTTTACTAAATTACTTTTTACTCTTATATTCATACTCTCACGTGCATACCCAAGCGCCTTTTGGTAATCACCATTATCATTATATATACTACCTATATTGCTTAAAACCGTTGCACTTATGGATGGATTATTTGAACCTTTTATGTTTTCATAAGAACTTAAAAATGAATTCAAAGCCAAACTGTCCTTTCCCTGATTTCTGTAAATTATTCCTAATTGGGAAAGTGCTCTGGATTTCATTACTTTATCATTAATCTTATCCGAAATTTCTATTGCCTTTTCGAATTTATTTATAGCATTTGTATAATCTTTCAGCTCTATGTAAAGACTTCCGTAGCTAAAATAAGACTTTGCAATAGCAGATTTATCGTCAATTCTCTCCGCTAGACTTGTAAGCTTTGAAATTATTTTGAAACTATTTTTGTAGTCATACTTCGCTTGATAAAGCTGAAAAACATTGCCATAAGATTCTATTAATCCTAAAGTGTCATCAAGAGCTTCTCGTATAACAATACTTTTTTCTAAATACTCAATGCCTTTATTTAAGTTCCCCATCACATAAAAAAGAACCCCAAGATTGTTGTTTCCTTTGCCACTAACCAGCTGTAATTTTCTTAAATCTTTACCACTTACATCTTGTTCTATATCTTTTATATACTGAACTAATTTTTGGGCATAAATAAAAGAAGAATCAATATTGGAAAAGCCATACTCTTCACTAAGCTCATAATACAGCTCAGCTTTTTGGAGAATATCACGAGTTTTCTCTAACTCATTTTGAAGTGAATCAGTTTTAGAGTTTGCTATTAATAATAAAGGAAAACTAAAAAATACAACCAGAATAAATTTCGTCACACCTAATTTCACATCAATAATTTATTTAACTCAACGGTTTTTTATCTTTGTAATGTATTATGGGCGAAAATACTATTTTTAAAGAATTCGATGCATTATCATTAAATGATTGGCTCGCTAAAGTTGAAAAAGACTTAAAAGGAAAAAAGACCTTAGAGGATTTAAATTGGAATTTTGAAGGAATAAAAATCTCTCCCTTTGTAAGAAACAACAACACCTATTCTTCTACTTTTTCAAAAAGAGATAATAGTTGGTTAACTAAGGTAGTTGTTGAGGAAGCTGATATATCTAAAGCCAATCAAACGGCATTAGAAATTTTAAAATTTGGAGTAGATTCTTTAAGTTTTAAAGTTGAAATCAACTCAGACGATGATTTGAATAAGCTTTTAAACAGCATACAAACTGAGATTATTCACATCAACTTTTACACACAAAACTTTGAAGAATTAACTGAAATTATTAACCAAAGTAAGCTAAACTTAAACTACTCCATTTTATATTCTCCAACCAACTCAACAGATTTATCCAATGCGGTTAATAAATCTAATAAAAGCAACTCTAAGCTATTTTTAATTAACGGCAGCAACTATGGAAGCTTAGGCTCAACATTAGTTCAAGAATTAGCCTTTACCCTATCCGAATTGATAGAATATATTGAAGCGGCAAAACAACCAGCAGTTAGTTTAGATGAAGTTATCCAAAAACTTACGTTTCAGTTTTCTACAGGAACCTCATTTTTTCCTGAAATAGCGAAATACAGAGCTTTCAGACAATTGTTTAATTCCATTTGTAAAGAATACGGAATTGCAAAAAGCGAAACTCATATATTATCTACCACAAATCCTTATTGTTTTACGGCATCAGATGAACACAATAATTTATTAAGAGCCACCACTTCAACCATGGCTGCAATTATTGGCGGTTGTAATGAAATTAATGTGCTAGGATTTAACAACAATTCAAGTGGTAATAACAACAAAAATGAAGCTATTAGATTAGCTGTTAACATCCAATATATCCTAAAATACGAAAGCTTTTTAGATAAAGTAAAAGATGCTTCATCGGGCGCATACTATATAGAAAATCTTACTAAGCAAATAATGGAAGAGGCTTGGAAATTGGTTCTTGAAATAGAAGAAATGGGTGGTTACTTTAAAGCATTAGAAAGCGGTTTTATTCATCAGTTAATTCAGCAAAATCATTCTCAGAATGTAAAAGATGTGACAGATGGTAAAAAGGTAATTGTTGGCATTAATAAATACCAAAACAAAAATCAAACTTCTGCTCCACCAAAGGATATTCCAATGGCATCTAAAGAATATGAGTTACATCATAATGCAAAGGAGGTAAACTCATGAGCAGAAAAGATCTAAAAAATACTGACATCTTTAAGTCATTAAATGAGTCTTCTGTGAGCTCTGAAAATTGGAACACAGCGGAAGAAATCCCATTAAAAACAAACTACACTCTTGCTGATATAAAAGATTTACAACAAAATCATTTTTTTGCAGGCATTCCACCTTATTTGGGCGGACCATACTCTACCATGTACGTTACTCGTCCCTGGACGATACGACAATATGCCGGATTTTCAACAGCTGAAGAATCCAATGCATTTTACCGAAAAAACTTAGCAGGAGGACAAAAGGGTTTATCGGTTGCTTTTGATTTAGCCACCCACAGAGGTTATGACTCTGACCATCCAAGAGTGGTAGGTGATGTTGGAAAAGCCGGTGTAGCCATAGATTCTGTGGAGGATATGAAAATCCTTTTCGACCAAATTCCATTGAACGAAATGTCAGTTTCCATGACCATGAACGGAGCAGTAATTCCTATTATGGCGTTTTATATTGTTGCTGCAGAAGAGCAAGGAGTAGATAAAAGCTTGCTTTCAGGAACTATCCAAAACGATATTTTAAAGGAGTTTATGGTAAGAAATACGTACATCTACCCTCCTGCTCCATCCATGAAAATCATTGCCGATATTTTTGAATATACCTCTCAAAAAATGCCAAAATTCAATTCCATTAGTATTTCAGGTTATCACATGCAAGAAGCCGGAGCTACTGCCGATATTGAGTTGGCATATACACTTGCCGATGGTTTAGAATATTTACGAACAGGCGTAAATGCAGGAATGGATATAGATGATTTTGCGCCAAGGCTTTCTTTCTTTTGGGCTATTGGCATGAATCATTTTATGGAAATTGCCAAAATGCGAGCCGGAAGAATGATTTGGGCAAAACTGGTAAAACAATTTAACCCGAA
>JAUHYR010000016.1 GCA_030426475.1 Bacteroidia bacterium | reverse complement strand
CAAATGGTGCTACCGGAGCACAAGGTCCAACTGGCCCTGCGGGAGCAAACGGAACTACTGGCCCTCAAGGTCCGACTGGAGCTAACGGAACAAATGGTGCAACTGGTCCAACAGGCGCAAACGGAGCTGTCGGAGCAACTGGTCCTACTGGTCCTGCAGGTTTGTATAATAATACTTACTTCAACCAAGGCACGGGCTCAATAACACCACCTGCCTTTCCTACGTTTCAAGTTATTCCGGGTTTGACTCAAACAGTTAATGTAACAACAAATGCAATTATTTATATTTATACTGATGGTGGAATTCAGACTCAATCTGCTTTAACAACAGGTAATTCTACAGTAGATATTGCAATTCATCAAAATGGTGCTTTAGTTATTTCTAGTTCTGGTGGTGGATTTAAAAGAGTTACTGTAAATAATTCTTCAACCCTTACAAATCAGATAGGGTATTGGTCATCAGGAGTGTATGTAGCCGTAACACCTGGAACCTATACTTTTGACGTAAGAGCTAGAATGAACGGAGGGACAAATGCAACCGTTAGTGCCGGAAATACATCTGTCTTACAGGGAGTTCTGTTATTGCAGGTTATAAATAATTAGTAATATGATAAAAATATATATAAGCTCAATTCTACTTTTAATTTCATGTAGTGCTTTTTCTCAAACAAAAACAGAATCAGTATCAAATAAGATTAATGAACCAACTAAACTATTTAATGAAGAGAGTCAGGTAAAAAAAGATTCTACAATTATGGAGATGAGTAGTGATATCAATTCTGGCCATACAATTACCAGTGCTAAGGCGTCTAAAAAAGAAAATACAGCAAAGCAATCTCAACAATCGGTAATTGAGGAACGTAGAAAAAATAAATAAACTTTGACAAAAAAAGCCCAATCATCCGATTGGGCTTTTTACTTTAATTTATTAATATTATTTGCCTCCAAACATGGCTTTAAGCTCTTCTTCAGTAATGTTTTGGTAATCTTTTGGAATATCAAATTCAGCTTTAGATATTTTTTCTTTTTTTACCTCTTTAGCCGTAAGCTTCATAATCATACCTTCTTTTTCTATTTCGTATTCTAACGGATAACCATCTAAGCCTTCAATATCAGTTTGACCAAATTTTTGAACAGCAAGATCAGGGGTGTAATAAACAGTAAGTTTTTGCTCTTCACCATCTTCACCTACTATCGTTATTTCTGCCTTTTTACATTTATACCCAGCTATTTCTTTCGTTTCATCTAAAACGGTTACGGTTGGTTTTACTGTTTCATCTTTTTTCTTGGTGTTATCTGCTTCCATTGCATATTTGCTACCCATTAAATCCATTAAAAGGGTAGTTTTGTCGGTCTTTCCGTTATGAATCATAACCGTTTGTCCCATAGCACTGGGTTGAATCATTTTAGCCATATCGTCTTTAAACTTATAACTCATTTCTTTCGGCATCATTGATTCATAAGCGGCCATTTCATCAGGTAAATCCACATATTCAATACCAAATGTAATTGTTCCTTCAAAGTTTTGTGTAAAACCAACACTTGAAGCTATTACTAAAAGTGCGCTTACCAGAATTTTTTTCATAATATTTGTTTTTAAGTTGTTGTAAAATTAAAATAGTTGATATTACCTGTCAACAATTATTCCATAAAAGGTATAACTATTGTTTTGATGGTATTATTGGTTAAAGCTTTCAAATATTTCGGATAGCTTTTCGTCCATTTCTTGCTCAGAAATTTCTTCGTAATCCTGAAAGTTTTCAAATACCTCATCCTCTACTTCAACGGTAGTTACATTAGTGGCCGTAAACCTCATACATAAGTCATACTTCTCCATTTGATATTCTAATAATACACCATTAATCTCATGGTATGGAGTAGCCCAGTTGGGTATTTTTATATTAATATCTTCTGTGTAAAATACGCTGAATTTTTCATCATCAGATGTAGTGATGTTGGCTTTTTTACATTTATAGCCGGCTATTTCTTTCGTTTCATTGGTAAACTCAACGGTATATTTTGGACTTTTTTCCAGCATCTCTTTCACACCCTCATTATTTAGTGTGAGTTTATGTTTTTTGTTTAACAGTTTAACCAATTGGGTAAGCTCCATATTATCGGCATCCGACATAAAGTTTGTTCTAAACATTCCCATTCCTGCCGCAATTTCAGTAACATACCTTTCTTCCTGAAAAGTAAGTAGCATTTTATCAGGTAAAACATCAATCATAAAGTTATCTGAACTCATTTTTGGGTAGGTAACATCAAACTCAATTTCCCCCTCATTCACTCTTCCGTCACTTATCAGTTTGTCACATGATGTCACTAAAAAAAATAAAATAGCCGTAAAAAAAAGGCTTGAAAAAGTTTTGGTTATTCTCATCATTTTAAATCAGCACCCACAAATATATTATTATTTAGTAAAACTCAAACCGGCTAAAACTTTGGCTTATTTTGAATTAAATTAACTTTGTCCGTATTTTTATTGAACATGAAAATAAAATTAGTACGAAATGATTCTGAAATAGCTGCCGGAACGAGAGGTTCAAGCATGGGGTTTGATGCATTAAGAGTTGCTTCATTAAATCTCAGAGATTATTTTTTTGGGAAATATGACATTGTTGAAGTAAAAGACAGAAATGACTTGCTTTATGATAACGTAAAGCATCCGTATGCAAAATACATTGAGGGGTTAAATGACCTTTATGATTCTATCATAGATAAAGTAGCTAATGTAATTACTGAAGGTAACTTTCCGGTGGTTATTGCCGGAGACCATGCTTCAGCAGGTGGAACTATTCAGGGAATAAAAAAGGCAAATCCCAATAAACGTCTTGGTGTTTTTTGGATTGATGCGCATGCAGATATTCATTCGCCTTACACTACGCCATCCGGTAATATGCATGGTATGCCTGTAGCAATTGCTTTGGGAATAGATAATAAAGAAGTAGCCAGCAATAATATTGATGATAACACAAAACAAATTTGGGAAGAGCTAAAAGAAGGCGGTCCGTTTTTAAAACCGGAAGACCTTGTTTTTATGGGAGTGAGAGACACAGAAAGACAAGAAGATTTTATCATTAAAAAACTGGGAATTAAAAATTATACTGTAGATACTATTCGACAAAGAGGAATAGACGAAGTGGTAGATGAGTCTTTAGATAGATTGTCTGAATGTGATATTATTTATATTTCTTTTGATGTAGATAGTATGGATTGTGACTTGGTTTCAGGCGGAACAGGAACTCCCGTTCCTAACGGTTTCACTCCCGAAGAATGTACTAGAATTATTGATAGGATTATTGATTCCGGTAAAGTTTGTTGTTTTGAAATGGTTGAAATCAATCCAACACTTGACGAAAAAAACATTATGGCTCGTACCGCCTTCATGATTTTAAAAAATACAACCCGAAAATTAGAAAGTAAATTTCCTGACTAAAATGCAAATAGAAACTCTTTTAAATGCTGAAATAAAAAAAGTGGTTCAGTCGCTTTTTCAAGCTGATGTGAATGATAATCTTATACAGCTTCAAAAAACCAGGAAAGAGTTTGAAGGAGATATTACACTGGTTACTTTTCCGTTATTAAAAGTATCAAAAAATTCACCTGAAAAAACAGGCGAAATAATAGGGGAATATCTTAAAGAAAAAGTTGAAGAAGTTTCTGACTTTAATGTGATAAAGGGCTTTTTGAATTTATCTATTTCTGATAAGTATTGGTCAACTTTTTTCAATAGCATATATACCTCTGAAAAATATGGCTTTGCAGCTAATGCCTCAGGAAAAACTATTTTACTGGAATACTCTTCACCCAACACCAATAAACCTTTACATCTTGGTCATATTCGTAACAATCTATTAGGCTTTTCTGTAGCTGAAATTTTGAAAGCTAACGGACATTATGTTAAAAAAGTAAACTTGGTAAACGACAGAGGTATTCACATTTGCAAATCCATGTTAGCATGGAAAAAAATGGGAAATGGCGAAACGCCTCAATCTTCGGGAATAAAAGGCGACCATTTGGTGGGAAAGTATTATGTGGAGTTTGATAAGATGTATAAAGCTGAAATTAAGTCATTAATGGAAGCCGGAAAATCAAAAGAAGAAGCTGAAAAAAATGCTCCGGCTATTATAGAAGCACAAGAAATGTTGCGTAAATGGGAAGCCGGAGACAAAGAAGTTGTTGACTTATGGAAAACCATGAACGGCTGGGTATATGAGGGTTTTGATGTTACCTATAAAAAACTTGGGGTAGATTTTGATAAATTTTATTACGAATCCGAAACCTATTTACTAGGAAAAAAAGCAGTTGAAATCGGCTTACAGAAAAATGTATTTTACAAAAAAGAAGATGGCTCAGTTTGGTGTGATTTAACTGCTGATGGCTTAGACCAAAAACTACTGTTGCGTTCTGACGGAACCTCCGTTTATATGACACAAGATATTGGTACAGCTATTCAACGTTCAGAAGATTTTCCTTCTACCAATCAAATGATTTATACGGTGGGTAATGAGCAGGAATATCATTTCAAAGTATTGTTTTTAATCTTAAGTAAATTAGGTTATGATTGGGCAAAAGAATGTTATCATTTGTCTTACGGTATGGTAGAATTGCCAGAAGGAAAAATGAAATCTCGTGAAGGAACGGTAGTAGATGCCGATGATTTAATAGACGAAATGGTAAAGACGGCAAAAACTACTTCAGAAGAATTAGGGAAGTTGGACGATTGCTCGGAAGAAGAAAAAGAAAAGTTGTATCAAACTATAGGAATGGGTGCGTTAAAATATTTTATTTTAAAAGTTGATCCAAGAAAAGGAATGTTGTTTAATCCTGCCGAATCAATTGATTTTAATGGAAATACAGGTCCTTTTATTCAATATACACATGCAAGAATACAGTCATTATTACGTAAAGCTGATTTTTTCATTGATGAAGTGAGTTTAGGTGATTATGTTTTTGACACCTCTGAAAAAGAAATTATAAAATTGATTTACGATTATCCTGAAACTGTAAAACAATCATGTAATGAATACAGTCCATCAATTATTGCTAACTATACTTATGAGTTAGTAAAAGCCTACAATCACTTTTATCAAGCTTTGCCTATTTTCAAAGAAGAGAATGAGGAAGTTAAAAAGTTTAGATTACAGCTTTCAAAAAAAGTGGCCACTATTATTCAGCAATCTTTGGCATTATTAGGCATTCAGGCACCTGGTAGAATGTAGGATTTCTTACATAGAAGCAACTAATTTTATATCTTTGTAATCCTTTCAAAAAGAAAAGAAAATGTTTGAGAATTTATCGGATAAGTTAGAACGTGCCATAAAGGTTTTAAAAGGTCAAGGACAGGTAACAGAAATAAATGTTGCCGAAACCATGAAAGAGATAAGACGTGCATTATTAGATGCTGACGTCAATTATAATATTGCAAAAGATTTTGTAGATACCGTTAAAGAAAAGGCTCTTGGGCAAAATGTATTAACATCTATTTCACCAGGACAATTATTAACCAAGATTACGCATGATGAGCTAGCCCGTTTAATGGGTGGCAGTGAATCACAAATTGATTTAAAATCTAATCCTGCGGTAATTTTAATTTCAGGTTTACAAGGTTCAGGTAAAACCACATTCTCAGGTAAACTAGCCAAGTACTTAAAAAGCAAAAAAGGAAAACATGTATTACTCGTTGCAGGTGACGTTTACCGTCCTGCCGCTATTGACCAGTTGCATGTTCTTGGCGAACAAATAGGTGTTGAAGTTTATTCTGAAAAGGAGAATAAAAACCCTGTTAGTATTGCCGAAAATGCTATTAAACATGCTAAAAGCAAATCATTAAACGTAGTAATTGTCGATACAGCCGGTCGTTTGGCAGTAGATGAAGAAATGATGGATGAAATTGAAAGAGTAAAGAAGGCAATTAAGCCGGACGAAACTCTTTTTGTGGTGGATTCCATGACAGGGCAAGATGCTGTTAATACTGCCAAAGCGTTCAACGACAGATTGGATTTTAATGGAGTTGTTCTAACTAAGTTAGACGGTGATACTAGAGGCGGTGCCGCACTTTCTATTAAAGCAGAAGTGAACAAACCCATTAAGTTTGTAGGTACTGGGGAAAAGTTAGAAGCTATAGATGTATTCTATCCTAGTCGTATGGCAGATAGGATATTGGGAATGGGTGATGTGGTAAGTTTAGTGGAAAGAGCCCAGGAACAATTTGACGAAGAGCAAGCACGTAAACTCAAAAAGAAAATTGCCAAAAATCAGTTTGATTTTAATGATTTCTTAGACCAAATCAAGCAGATTAAGAAAATGGGTAACATGAAAGATTTGCTAGGTATGATACCCGGTGTTGGCAAAGCAGTTAGAAACATAGATATTGATGATGATGCGTTTAAACATATTGAAGCCATTATTTTTTCTATGACTCCCGAAGAAAAAGAAAACCCAAAATTGATTGACGGTAATAGAAGAAAAAGAATTGCTGCAGGTAGTGGTCGGTCTATTCAAGATGTGAATAAGTTGCTCAAACAGTTTAACGAAACCGGAAAAATGATGAAGATGATGGGGAATAAACAAAACATGGCTAAGATGATGCAGCAAATGAAGAACATGCCTAATATGCCAAGATAAACTTTAACTATGGAATTAATTGACGGAAAAAAACTATCGAACCAAATCAAAGAAGAAATTGCTGGTGAAGTAAAAACTTTAATTAGTTCAGGTGAAAAACAACCGCACCTTGCGGCTGTTTTAGTTGGTGATAATGGAGCCAGTTTAACTTACGTCAACGCCAAAGTAAAAGCCTGTGAAAAAGTAGGTTTTAAGTCTACTTTAATAAAACTTTCTGCAGATATTTCTGAAAATGACTTGTTGAGTGAAATAGATAAGTTAAATAACAATCAAGATATTGACGGTTTTATTGTTCAGCTTCCTTTGCCTGATCATATCGATGAAGATAAAGTTACTCAAGCTATTTTGGCTGAAAAAGATGTGGATGGATTTCATCCCGTTAACTTGGGAAAAATGATTTTAGGCTTACCTTGCTTCTTACCTGCCACACCAGCCGGAATTATTCAAATGCTTAAAAGAAACAATATTGAAACAGAAGGTAAACATTGTGTTGTAATGGGTAGAAGTAACATTGTAGGTACACCGGTAAGTATTTTAATGTCAAGAAAAGATGTAAATGCTACCGTTACTTTATTACATAGCAGAACAAAAAATATGAAAGAGATTACCCAATCAGCAGATATATTAATTGTCGCTATTGGTAAACCTGAATTTGTAACTAAAGAAATGGTAAAGCAAGGTGCTGTGGTAATTGATGTGGGCATGCATAGAATAGAAGACAGTTCAAAAAAGAATGGTTTTAGATTGGTAGGAGATGTAAAATTTGATGAAGTAGCACCACTTTGTTCACATATTTCTCCTGTCCCGGGTGGAGTTGGTCCAATGACTATTGCTTCACTATTACTAAACACCTTACAATCTGTAAAGTTAAAATCTCTTGTAGCGGAGAGCTAAAGAAATCTATGCGATTAGTTGAAACCATTTCTCATCCGCACTGTAGAGTATCTATACATTCTTACAACCAAAAATATTTGGTAAAAGTAGAGTTTAAAGATTACGCCATTGAATGTAAAATTTCAGAAACAGATATTTCTTTAGAACAATTAAAAGCTAAAATCACCAAAGAATGGATAGATTCTTTTGCTCCTGATTTTTCTTCTATCTCTAAAAAATGGCTAGAAGTAGTAAAGTAAAATCACCTCAATTATCTAATAACTTAATTAACTAACTGCAATTTAATACCTTTGCAAACTAATTTAAACACATGAAACGATCATGATAAAGAATATCTCACATAGTGGTATAATTATTAAGGGAGTTCCATGTGACCAAATTAACACTTTAAAATAAACACATGAAAAATATTTCACTAGCACTTAATGCCATTTTAACTATAGCTGTTACTGTATTGTTTTATTTACACTTTTCCTTAAAATCATCTTGTGATAATCCAGGTGAAGCCGAACCTAAAAAAGAAAAACAAAAAATAGATATTTCTTCTTTAAAGGCCTCTCGTATTATGTATGTTCATTTTGATACTCTTTCTGATAAATATGAACTTCAACAAGAATCAGTAAAAAAATTAGAAGAAAAACAGAGAAGTTATGAAGCGCAATTAGCTTCTAAACAAAAGCAATTAGAGCAAGAGTTTATGAAAGCCCAAGAGGATGCTAAATACATGACTGATATTCAACGTGCACAAATAGGAGCAGAATTACAAAAGAAAGAGCAGGAGTTATATCAGTTACAAGAAAGATACTCTAACAGCTTTGCAGAGGAAATGAGTAATCTAGATAAAAAAATCAAAGAAGAAATCAATGCCTTTTTAGACGAGTATAAACAAGACAGAGAAATAGATTATATTTTAAATTATGCGGTGGTATTATATGCAAACGATAGCCTGGATGTAACCGATGAAATATTAGAAGGCTTAAACAGAAGATACAACGAGCAAAAGAATAAAGAGAAAGAAGCAAAGAAATGATAATTGCTGAACAAAAGAAAAAAGAAAACATTGTTGAATATCTGTTGTACATGTGGCAGATTGAAGACATTATCCGTTCATTAAACTTTGATAAATCTCTTATTAAAGAAAGTATTGTCGATTCTTTTGATGTGGATGGAGCTACCCGAATTAAAATTCAAAAGTGGTATGACGGGCTTGTTGACCAAATGCGTAGTGAAGAAATTCAAGAGCAAGGTCATTTATCATTTATTCATGATTTGATTGCCGAGTTAGAGTTTCTTCACCAAACCTTACTTACCACAATTCAGGATAAAAAGTACATTGCAGTTTATGATGATGCTAAGCAGCACATTACCTTCTTAATGGCAAAAGCAGAGCACAAAAAGCAAAACGATGTTCATACTTGTTTAGTAGCGTTGTATGGAGTGTTAATGCTTCGTTTAAAGAAAAAGCAAGTCAGTGAAAATACGGAAGAAGCGATTAAATCTATTTCTAAGCTAATGGCGATGCTATCTTTAAAATATAAGGAATTGTATAGCGGTAAACTGGACTTTTCTTCCGAATCAAAAAATTAGCCGACTATTTTTCTCCTAATTAATGTATTGGTAAGCACACCAACTATTACCAATAAAATTCCGGCAATACTTATCCATTCTAGTCGCTCATCAAATAAAAATAGGCCTACTAAAAAAGCATAAATTGCTCCTAAATATTTAAGAGGCATTACTAATGACGTAGCGGAAGAAGTCAAGGCTTTAGTCATACATACTTGTGCAATTTGCACAAAAATGCCCATGGCAAGTAATAATAACCAGTCTTTTCCTACAGGAATTACCCAATCAAACAAGCACCAAACACCCATTATTGGTAGTGCAATCATTGGGAAATACATTACAATAGTAATCGTATGGTCAGTACTTGCACACATCTTTATGGCATTATAAGCAAAACCTGATAAACAGGCTGAAAATAAGCCTAAGAAAATATAAGTAAACGAAATATCATTATTAAATCCTTTAATTAAAAAGCAACCTAATAAAGCAATCGCGAAAAATAGCCATTGAACTGGTTTTACAATTTCTTTAAATAGAAAAAGTGCAATAATAATGGTAAAAATAGGTGATAGATATTGAATAGTAGTTGCACTGGCAAGTGGCAAGTTTTTTATGGTAACAAAAAATAATACCAATGAAAAACATCCAAATAAACCTCTTAATGCCAGCCATTTTTTATTGTTTCCAAAAAATGGAAGGTTATACTTTATTACAAAATACAGGCAAATGACAAAACTGATGGCTGACCTAAAAAATACTAACTCATGGGCGGGAATATGATGTAGAAACTTTACACAAGTATTTACCAATGTAAAGCAAACAGATGCTATCAGCATATATATTATTCCCGAATATTTCACCTTGGTTTCTTTTGCCTGTAAAAGTAGTTTTTATGATAACATTCTTGTGTTGAAAACTGATTTTTAAATTCATCAAACCACTCAAAGGATTTAATAATTTGGCTAAAATTCAAATTGCATGGTTAAAACCAAGAAGAAAAGAATCTACGTGTTAGATACTTCAGTCCTTTTACATGATCACAACGCACTAATTTCCTTTGAAAAAAACGATGTAGCCATTCCAATATCAGTTTTAGAAGAACTGGATAAGTTTAAGATTGGTAGCGATACCAAAAACTATTCGGCACGTGAGGTGATACGTTTTTTAGATAATATCACTGAAGATGAAGTGCTGGATAAATGGATAAAGATTGGCGAAGCTGATTTAGGAAGAATAAAAATTGTAATACCTAGCGGCAAGCTAAAAGTAGATGCTGAAAAGGTCTTTGATAAAACTAAAAACGATCACAAAATTATTAATGCCGCTCTTCAAATAGCCGCAGAAGAAAAAACAACGGAAGTGGTATTGGTATCTAAAGATATTAACCTTCGCTTAAAAGCCAGAGCTTTAAATTTACCTGCGGAAGACTATGAAACAGGAAAGGTAAATGAAGCCATAGATTTACAAAAGGGTATTTCTAACATTGAGAATTTAGACTCTGAAATCATCAATGAAATATTTCGTAAAAACTTTATTGAAGACACCAGTTTTTTAGGTGAAGAAAAAATAAATAACCGCTTTTACATTTTAAAAAATGGTACAGCTTCTACCTTAGCATATTACAATCCCTTTGAAGATAGAGTAGACAGAGTAGAGAAAACCTATTCCTTTGGTATTAAACCTAAAAATGCTGAGCAGGCTTTTGCCTTACATGCCATTATGAATCCAGATATCCGATTGGTATGTTTGCAAGGAGTTGCAGGTACAGGTAAAACATTGTTGGCTTTAGCGGGTTCATTAGAGCAACGAAACAATTACGACCAGATTATTTTGGCTCGACCTATCATTCCATTAAGTAATAGAGATTTAGGTTTCTTACCCGGAAATGTAGATGATAAAATACGTCCGTATATGGAACCGCTTTTTGATAACTTAAAGTTTATTAAGAGCCAATACAAAGAAAATGAGAAGAAAAGTAAACTAATTGATGAGCTTGAAAAAGATGAGAAATTAAAGATTATACCGTTGGCTTACATAAGAGGTAGAAGCTTTTCTAACATTATGTTTATCATTGATGAAGCCCAAAATCTTACGCCTCATGAAGTAAAAACAATTATTACCAGAGCAGGAGAGGGAACTAAAATTATATTTACAGGTGATGTTTACCAAATTGATACACCTTATTTAGATGCCCAAAGTAACGGACTTTCTTATTTAATAGATAAGCTAAAAGGTAATAGGCTGTTTGCTCATGTAAAACTAGAAAGAGGAGAACGTTCTGAATTAGCTAATTTGGCGAACGAGTTGTTATAGCAATAAAAAAAGCCCCACAATTTGTGAGGCTTTTTTAATAAATAGTAGTTACTAATTTTCTTTAGGCGTAGTAGAAGCTGCTTTAGTTGGAGTAGCTTGCTCGTTTACAGCAGGAACTCCTTCTTCAGTAATAGCAATTTTTCTTGTACCACCGCCAATTTCATTAGTTGAGCTTCCTGTTGCAGGATCAACTTTTTCTTTGTTAGCGCAACATGCTTTAGTACATCCCGGCTCACATTTGTGGCTTGCATCAGCTTTTGACATGCTCTTTGCATCAGTTGCTGTTCCCTTTTTGCAACATGCTTTTTTAGAGTCTTTAGAACATTTGTGTTCTGTTTTAGTTTCGCTGCTTGAATTAGTAGTAGCAGTTTGTGCATTACCTGCAAAGGCAAATCCTGCCATTAGAGCAACAAAGAATGATAATTTTAATATAGATTTCATGGTGTTTATTTTAATTGTTTGTGTTAAAAGTTTATCAAAGTTAATGCCAATTATTTAATTGTGCTAATAATTTTTACAAATTATACGCTGGCAGCTACTTTTGGTGCTCCCGATAGTATTTCATCGTTGGCTATTTCAGCATATTTTTCAAAATTCTTTACAAATTTTTCTGCTAAGCTGTTAGCTGTTTTTTCGTATGCTGCTTTGTCTGCCCAGGTATTAATTGGGTTTAATACTTCAGTTGGAACATCAGGGCAGGTAGTTGGCATGTCTAATCCAAAAATAGGATGCTTTTCAAACTCAACATTGTCTAATTTCCCTTCTAATGCAGCAGTAATCATAGCTCTGGTTAAAGGTAGTTTCATCCTTTTACCTGTACCATAAGCACCACCGGACCATCCCGTATTAATTAACCAAACTCTTACCTGATGTTTTTTCATTTTCTCGCCTAGCATTTCAGCATATTTAGATGGGTGTAACGGTAAAAATGGTGCTCCAAAACATGCCGAAAAAGTAGTAGTTGGCTCTGTAATTCCTGCTTCTGTACCAGCTACTTTAGCAGTGTAACCCGAGATAAAGTGGTACATAGCTTGTGCAGGACTTAACTTAGAGATAGGAGGAAAAACTCCAAATGCATCACAAGTTAAGAAGAAAATGTTTTTAGGAATATCACCTACTGAAGGTTCTACTATGTTATCGATATGGTGAATAGGATAGCTTACACGGGTGTTTTGTGTAATGGTGGCATCATCATAATCTACTTCTTTAGAGTTTTCTTTAAATGCAATGTTTTCCAACAATGCACCATATTTAATGGCTCCGTAAATTTGTGGTTCGGTTTCGGCAGAAAGATTAATAGTTTTTGCATAACAACCACCTTCAAAGTTAAATACAGAGTTTTCTGCCCAGCCGTGCTCGTCATCTCCAATCAACCTTCTGTTTGGGTCACTGGAAAGGGTAGTTTTTCCTGTGCCTGATAAACCAAAAAAGATGGCTGTATCTCCATCTTTTCCAATATTCGCACTACAGTGCATTGATAATACGTTTCTTTCGGTCGGTAAAACAAAGTTCAATACTGAGAAAATACCTTTCTTCATTTCTCCGGTATAACCTGTTCCGCCAATTAAAATCGTCTTTTTCTTAAAATTTAGAATGGCAAAGTTGTGGTTCTTGGTTCCGTCAATCTCGGGAGTTGCTTTAAAACCCGGAGCAGCAACAATCGTCCAGTCTTCGTTAAAGTTTTTAATTTCTTCTTGTTTAGGTCGCAAAAACATATTGTAGCAAAACAGATTAGCAAATGGCGTTTCTGTAATTACTCTGATGTTAAGCCTGTAATCGTTATCCGCACAAGCGTAAGCATCTCTTACATACACTTCTTTACCTGAAAGGTAAGCGGTAACTCTGTTGTAAAGTGCATCAAATTTATCGGCATCAAAGGCAATGTTTACATCTCCCCACCATACTTTATCTGCAGTAACATCATCTTTTACCACATATCGGTCTTTTGGAGCTCTTCCGGTAAATTCTCCGGTTTCAATAGCTAATGCTCCTGTGCTGGAAAGAGAGCCTTCGCCTCTTAAAATAGTATCTTCTATTAATTCAGAAGGGTCTAGATTCCAGTAGGCTGCCGCAACGTTTCCTAATCCGTACTTACTTATCGAAGCATTATCTGCTTTTAATCCAAATTCGTTCATTTTTTAATTTTTAGTTTAAAAATAGGCTACAAATGTCGCCTTTTTTTTGGATTCGGTAAAAAATTGATAGCATTGATTTTAAACAATTTTAATGGTTAAATCATATTGTTTTTCAGTAGATTAGAATACTTTTCAAGAGAGGTGTTAAAAAAAACGAAAATAGCGGTAGTTAAATAAAAATTATTCGTATTATTGCACCACAAAAGCACAGAAATCAATATTTTTTTCCGCTTTTATCTTTTTCAAATCAACTTTACTTAATGTTTTTATATAATTTCTATCGTTAACCTTATATCTTATTAATTAAATCATGCTTGACATATCCCAGTTGAACCAGATGAAGTTGTCTGAGTTGAAAGATGTTGCTCAACAAATTGGAATCCAAACAAAAGACCTAAAAAAACAAGAAATAGTTTTTAAAATACTTGACGAACAAGCTGCAAACCCAAAGGTTGTTCAGTCTATTACAAAAAATATGAATACAGAAAACGAAAATCAGGAGCAACCTGAAGAAAAGAAAAAAAGAACCAGAATTAAGAAAGTAGAAAAGGTTGAAGCTTCAAAAAAGCAACCCGAACTGTTTAGCGATGATAGTTCTAAAAAAGCGGATACGCCTCAAAAAGAAGAGAAAAAAGCTGAGCCTAAAAAGGTAGAGGAAAAGAAAGAGTTTACTGCTCCTAAGGAGGATAAAAAGGAAGTTACAGCTGAATCTCCAAAAGCTGAGGCAAAAAAAGAAGAGGCAGAACCTAAAGCTGAAGATTCTAAGAATGATGGTAATAAAGCTGACAAACCTTCGGCTCCATCAAATAAGCATAACAATAACAACAACGGTAATTCAAATAATGGTGATAAACGACATCATCATGATAAATCTAAACATGCTGAACCACTATATAATTTTGATGATATCATTATTGTAGAAGGCGTTTTAGAAATTATGCCTGATGGTTATGGTTTCTTACGTTCGTCTGATTATAACTATTTAAACTCACCTGATGACGTTTACGTTTCTCAATCTCAAATTAAATTATTAGGACTAAAAACAGGTGATACAGTTAAAGGAAGTATTCGTCCTCCAAGAGAGGGAGAAAAATATTTCCCGCTATTAAAAGCAGAAGCAATTAACAATTGCAAACCGGATGTAGTGAGAGAAAGAATTCCTTTTGAATATTTAACACCACTTTTCCCGGAAGAAAAATTTACACTAGACCACCCAAATCAAACCTTGGCAAGTAGAGTAATTGATTTATTTACTCCAATTGGAAAAGGTCAAAGAGGTTTGTTTGTATCGCAACCGAAAACAGGTAAAACTACTTTACTAAAAGAAATCGCAAATGCTATTGCCTACAATCATCCTGAGTGTTACATGATTGTGTTATTGATTGATGAGCGACCGGAAGAGGTAACAGACATGGCGCGTAGTGTAAATGCGGAAGTTGTGGCTTCAACCTTTGATGAGCCGGCTGATAAGCACGTGAAATTAGCCAACATCGTTTTAGAAAAAGCAAAAAGAATGGTAGAGTGCGGGCATGATGTAGTAATTTTATTAGACTCAATTACTAGGCTAGCAAGAGCATACAACACTGTTTCACCTGCATCAGGTAAAGTATTATCGGGTGGTGTAGATGCAAATGCATTACACAAGCCAAAACGTTTCTTTGGTGCTGCCAGAAAAATTGAAAATGGCGGTTCGTTAACTATTTTGGCTACTGCATTAACCGAAACAGGTTCTAAAATGGATGAGGTAATTTTTGAAGAATTTAAAGGAACCGGTAACATGGAACTTCAGTTAGATAGAAAATTATCAAACAGAAGAGTTTATCCTGCTATTGATATCATTGCATCAGGAACCAGAAAAGAAGACTTATTATTACCTAAAGAAGTTACTCAGCGTATGTGGATTTTAAGAAACCATATTGGTGATATGAATTCGTTGGAAGCAATGGAATTCATTAAAGACCGAATGAGTAAGACTAAAGATAACAACGAGTTTTTAGCCTCTATGAATTCGTAATATTATGTTAAAATCCTCTCTTTCAGTTGCCGTATATGCTGCTTTGGCGGCATTAGTTTTAAAGCTTTCTGTTTTTGCAATGGATGCTCAACATGGTGGTATGGAGCGTTATATCTTTATGATATACATGTTAATCATGTTAATTGCGGTTTTCTTTGGAATTCGTCAGTTTAAAATAAAATCAGAAGCGACTACTACTTACCAACAAGACTTTAAAGCGGGATTAAGTGTAGCTACTTATTTTGCCATTATAGTGGGTGTGTTTACGTATTACTATTATTCAAGAATAGACCCTGATTTCTTTGAAATTAAATTTGCGGATAATATTAAGCCCTTTGAAGAAGATGTCATGCAAAAGGCGATTGCCTACAAAGAAGCAATGACAAAAGATTTGCCTGCCGAAAAAATGCAGGAAATTGTTGCCGCAAAAGATGAGGCAATTAATCAGTATAAAAAGTTTTATTCTGGTTTTCATATCTTTTTTAATCCAACGCAACAGTTTACCCTTACCTTAATGTGGCTCATGTTTTTAGGATTAATTTACTCTGCCATGACGGCATTTTTTATCCGTAAGTTTCCGGGATATAAGAAATGATTTTTTGAAATTAGAACAGCCATTATATAAAACTTACTTTGGTTTTTATAATTTAATAAAGGCATGGTCAATTAGATTGTTGTGTCTAATTTTTGGAGTGGTTGTTTATTTTAAGATTCCCCTTAATTCTGTTGCTTTAACAATTATTTATTCAATACTTATTATTAGCAGTGTTTTAATAACCACACAAGAAATAATTATTTCAAAAGATAAAATAATCTTTAGAAGAAGATACTTTTTTGATATATACACCAAAGATAAAGCATTTACTCTGGATGAGGTAGATAGTTTAATATTAGAGGGTGAACTTGATTTAGGAAAAGATTTAGTTGAAGATGTTTTGTTTCAAGGTTCATCATCAAACATTATTAAAATTAAATTAAAATCAGGGAAGGAAGAGTTTTTTAGTACTAAGTTGTATAAAAGTGAAATATTGAAAGTGATTAAATCATTTGAAAGTATTAGTTAATTGTTGAATTATCTCATTGTCTAATTACCCAATTAACCCATTAGCTAATTCATTAAGATTCATTCCACCAAAATTTCCTGAAGTCATTAACAAGAAAACTACTTTTTCGTCTTTTACTTGAGATAAGTAATTTTTGATTTCATCTGTATGTGTCAATACCTTTAAATCTTCTCTGGCAAACGCATTTTTAACTTGTTCGTTAGTAATGGCTGCTAATTTTTTATGTGCGATGGTTTGTGGGTTAAAGTAAACAATAGCTTCATCGGGCATATCCAGACAATGCGCATATTCTTCCAAAAACTCAGCATTTAAACTGCTAAATGTATGTAGCTCAAAAACCGCAATTATTTTATAGCCGTCATACTGTTGCTTTACGGCCTGTGAAGTAGCTTTTAACTTAGAGGGAGAATGTGCAAAATCTAAATACACAATTTTATTGTCGGTTCTTGCCAAGAGTTCAAGGCGTTTGTTGGCACCTTTAAACGAAGTAATGGAAGTGTAAAAATCATCTTCAGGTATTCCTAACTCTTTGCAAATGTTTTTGGCAGCTTCAATGTTTCGTAAATTGTGTTCACCAAAAACTTCCAGCGCATATTTTTTTCCATTGTGAGTAATGGTAGTAATGCCATTTTCAATATAAAACTCAGGCAAATTGTAAGGTATGGCATTTTCTTGTTGCTTTGATTTTACTAGTTCATTCAACGTAGTATCGTTTTGTGAGAAAAATAATTTTCCTCCATTATCAAAGTCAATGGTATCTATAAAAATAGAAAACTGCTCTACATAATTTTCAAAAGTGGGAAATACATTGATGTGGTCCCAGGCAATGCCGCTAAGTATAGCTAAGTGCGGTTGATAAAGATGAAACTTTGGTCGCCTGTCAATAGGAGAGGAGAGGTATTCATCCCCTTCAATTACAATGATGGGCGCATCAGAAAGTTGAACCATGGTGTCAAAGCCTTCCAGTTGAGCACCAACCATATAATCAAACGCCATGTTTTGCTTTTGAAGCACATGTAAAATCATGGAAGTAATGGTGGTTTTTCCATGACTACCGCCTACCACAATTCGCTTTTTGTCTTTCGATTGCTCATAAATATATTCCGGGTAAGAATAAATTTTAAGGCCTAATTCTTTTGCTTTGATGAGTTCGGGATTGTCAATTCTGGCATGCATGCCCAGAATAATGGCATCCAGTTCATTGCTTATTTTTTCAGGATGCCAGCCAATAGTATCGGGCAAAATACCATGTTTGGCTAAACGGCTTTTAGACGGTTCTCTGATTTCATCATCCGAACCGCTTACTTCAAATCCTTTTTTATGTAGTGCTATAGCTAGGTTGTGCATGGCACTTCCGCCAATGGCAATAAAATGAACTCTCATTTTTACTTATTTAAAGCAAGTAAGCATTTATAAATGAAAACTTACATCAGCTTAAAAACAAATTGTTAAATGGGGAGTGTTGAAATAGAGTTTAAAAGGAGTTTTCGGTAATGTTTAGTTTATGGTGCGTATCCCTAAGGGCATGTTTTGTAGCGATTATTGGAGGTAGTTTTTATTTTTTTTCTTTTCTGTAAGAGTCTATAAATTCTTCAAATTCATCAATTATTACATCATCATTTTCGAGATAGATCAGCCTTTTTACTGGAGACCATTCAAAACCGTTATTGTAGTCGATTAAGTAAATGTCACCTCCAAGCCAATCTATATTTATACTTCTTACAAACTCGTATGGGTCAATTTCTATTCGGTGTTTTCTTGATCTTTTAACATCATTATCCATAAAAGTATCTACACTGTAGCTTCTCATCTGATTAGTTGTCTCGAAGACGAAAAGTACTTCTGGCATGTATTCCCATGGGTTTAATGAATAAACCTGTGCAAGAGTATCTAGCAATATTTCTTTGTCGTGTATTGAGGCGAATATTTGATACTTACCATTTTGGGCGAAATAAGAGTAATAAAGTTGGTTACGGTTTATCGAATCAACTTCACAATATACTTTGGTATTTAATACACTTTCAACGAGTTGAATTTTAGCCGATTTTAAAGAATCAACAATGCCGCTTGGAACAGACTCAAAAGCGTAATACATGTTACTTAAATAGCTAGATAGAGTGTGAGATCGAGATTTTTTCCGAACATCATTTTGATTGGTAAGAGCATATGAAAGAAGATTCAATGTTTCTCTAATATTGAAATGAGAAGCAAATTGTCTTATTACAATACTTTCCTTCTCATTAAATCCTGGTATTGAGTAAACTTGTTTCTCTACATCTTTAATGAAATCTATTGAGTCGGAAGGAACCATCTGATAAACGTTTTCGTCCAATAAACTATCATACTTTTGCACATAGTAGCTTACTACTTTGTATTCTTCTAAGCCGATACTAAGAAAACTATAAGTGTTGCCTCTATATGAATGTCCATAATCATGTATAAAGTCTAATAGGATTGGTTTTTTATAATCTAATCTGTCAGAAAGGGTCGCAGCATATTGCCCAATGATTTTTACGTTGTTTATCTCTTCGAAGAAAAACCCTGTTTTAAATCTTATGGTCACATTATCGTATTCATAAGTGAAATATCTGTCTTGATGAGCACAAATTAATAACGGGATAAAGGTCAATATGATAGTAGTGAGTTTCTTCATTTTTAAATAACCGCCAACAAAAGCTAAAAGTAGTTTTAATTACTTCTAACATTAGTTACCGAAGTTAAATGGTTTTTAGCAAATACTAAAACTTTAAAGCTGTAAATTTTTATCTCACAAGCGGACGCGAGAAAGTTAAAAATAGGTATTAAATCGTTAAAAGTGCTTTATCAGGGGTTTTTCTGCCATTTTGGCATAATTTAAGCCCCCTTGTCATGTATTTTGCATGAACGTTCATGCTTTTTACATGAAGCTTGATGCTTTTTGCATCATCGTTCATGCTTTTTATATGAAGCTTGATGCTTTTTGTATCAACGTTCATGCTTTTTGTACGAAGCTTGATACTTTTTGTATCATCGTTCATGCTTTTTATATGAAGCTTGATACTTTTTACACCAACGTTCATACTTTTTACATGAACCGACCTACTTTTTTGATGAACGACCTTGTTCGGAACTAGCTAAGCAATGTAAAATTTCTATAAGGAAATATAAAAAGGATGCTGTTTTATATCATAATAGTGTTCATTCACTAAAGCTTTAAAGCCGTAAATTTTTAACTTTGAGCTAATAATCAGTAATGAACAATTATGAACTTACACGTAATCAATACCGGTTTTTTTAAGTTAGACGGAGGAGCAATGTTTGGAGTAGTACCTAAAACACTTTGGAGCAGAACCAATCCTGCCGATGAAAACAATATGTGTACCTGGGCCATGCGTTGCCTTTTAATTGAAGATGGTAATCGTTTAATTTTAATTGATAACGGAATAGGAGACAAGCAATCGGAAAAGTTTTTTAGCCACTACTATTTGCATGGAGATGTTTCGCTAAAAAAATCATTAAACGAAAAAGGTTTTTCGGAAGATGATATTACAGATGTGTTTTTAACGCACTTACATTTCGACCATTGTGGCGGAGGAATTAAATGGAATAACGACAAAACAAAGTTTGAACCTACATTTAAAAATGCCACTTACTGGAGCAACAGCGACCATTGGAAATGGGCAACCGAACCCAACGCCAGAGAAAAGGCTTCTTTCTTAAAAGAAAACATTATGCCCATGCACGAATTGGGACAGTTAAAGTTTGTGGATAAAGAAAAATTTGATGCGTTTGATTTGTTGTATGTTAACGGTCACACCGATGCCATGATGATTCCGCATATTCAGTACAAAAGCAAAACACTTGTATTTATGGCGGACTTATTGCCGTCTGTCGGTCATATTCCTTTGCCTTATGTTATGGGGTATGACACTCGACCGCTTTTAACTTTAGATGAAAAAGGAAAATTTTTAAATGAAGCAGCTGATAAAGAATACATTTTATTCTTTGAACATGATTCGGTAAACGAGTGCTGCACAGTTCAACATACCGAAAAAGGCGTAAGATTTAAAGAATCGTTTTCTTTTAGTGAAATTTAGATTGAATTATCTGTTAAAATTATTTTGGCACAATATTTATTGTTGTTAATTTGAACTTCAAAATCAACCCAATATGAAAAAAATACTTACTCTTTTTGTTATTGCCTTCGTTTCTTCAATGGCTTTAACGGCACAAAATTCAAACTTAATTTTCTTTAATCAGGATGGCGATAGGTTTCAAGTGGTTTTAAACGGTATTCTTCAAAATGCCGATTATCAAACCAATGTTAGAATACCTGATGTTCCTATGGGTAACTATAAGGCAAAAGTGATTTTTGAAAATCAAAAATTACCGGAGCTGGATAAAACTATTTACCTAACTCCGGAAAACGGTCCGCAAGAAATTTCTTATAGCATAAAGAAAAATAAGAAAGAAGAATATGTGATGAGAGTTTTAAGTATGGTACCAATTGCTCAGGCACCGCCTGCACCACCTACTCAAACAGTTGTACATTACACCACAGTTCCTGCACAACCAACACAAGTAGTAGTTACTGAAACAACAACTACAGTAACCGAAACTTCAACAGGTACTTCAGATAATGTAAATGTAGGAATGAATATGAATGGAGTGGGAATGAATGTAAACGTGAATGTAAATGATAATATGGGTGGTATGAACTCTACAACTACCACTACATCAACAACAGTTGTTAGCTCTTCCAGTTCAACTACCACTTCTACGGGAGTTTCCACTACCGAGCCAAGTCTTGAAATTGTTTCTGACCCTGTGTATGTGGATGAACCAACTCACTACAATATGCCGGGATATAGCGGCCCGATTGGTTGTCCTTGGCCAATGAGCGAAACAGATTATCAGTCTGCTTTGAACTCTATCAATGCTAAATCTTTTGAAGACAGCAAGCTTACCATGGCAAAGCAAATTACTAATTCTAACTGTTTAACGTCTGCTCAGGTAAAAGGAATTATGCAAACCTTTAGCTTTGAAGCTTCAAGGTTAGAGTATGCTAAATATGCTTACGGCAGAACCTATGATATTGGTAATTACTATAAGGTAAACGATGCCTTTGATTTTGAAACATCTATTGATGAATTAAATCAACATATCAACCGATAACATACATATACTAGGGTATAGCCGGAGCAATTGCTTCGGCTTTTTTGTTTAATGAAAACCTTATCTTAGCAGCTTAATAATTCAATTATGCGAATATTTGTTTTACTTCTCCTTACTTTTTCATTTGTATTTTCTTTTGCCCAGAAAAAGGAAGAATACTTTCAGCAAGAGGTAAATTATGAAATTCATGTGGAGTTGGACGATGTTTATCATACGTTGAACGGGCGTATAACCATTGATTACACAAATAACTCACCGGAAACATTAGAGTATCTTTTCTTTCATTTATGGCCTAATGCCTATAAAAATGATGAAACGGCACTTGCAAAGCAGTTATATGAATCGGGAGAAACTAATTTTTATTACTCTGACGAAAACGATAGAGGATATATTGATAAAATAGATTTTACTACAGAAGGAAACAAATTAAGCTGGGTGTATGAAAACGACATTGATATCTGTAGAGTTTACTTAAATCAAAATTTAGCACCCGGCCAATCCATTAAAATCTCAACACCGTTTAAAGTAAAAATCCCTTTGGGAATTTACTCAAGATTAGGGCATATCGACCAACAGTATCAAATAACACAATGGTATCCTAAACCGGCTGTTTATGACAAAAACGGATGGCATGAAATGCCTTATTTAAATCAGGGTGAGTTTTACTCCGAATATGGTACGTATGACGTATATATTACCACTCCAAAAAACTACGTAGTTGGTGCCACAGGCGATTTAGTAAATGGAGAGAAAGAGCTGGAATGGTTGAATGCTAAAGCAGACTCTACAGCCAAAATAAAATCATTTCCGAATGATATGAGCTTTCCAAAATCATCTGCTGAAAAAAAGACATTGCATTTTCATCAGGAAAAAGTGCATGACTTTGCCTGGTTTGCAGATAAAAGATATCATGTATTGAAAGGAGAGGTGGAATTGCCTCACTCCAAAAGAAAGGTTACTACCTGGGCAATGTTTACCAATAATGAGGCTGACCTTTGGAAAAATAGTATTGAATATATTAACGATGCAACTTATTACTACTCGCTTTGGAATGGTGATTACCCATACAATCATGTTACGGCTGTGGATGGAGCTTTGAGTGCAGGCGGAGGAATGGAATACCCGAATATTACGGTTATTGGTCAGTCGGGCACTGCATTTTCTTTGGAAACGGTAATCATGCATGAAGTTGGTCACAATTGGTTTTATGGCATTTTAGGAAGTAATGAGCGTGACCATGCGTTTATGGATGAAGGAATTAACTCCTTTAATGAGATGAGATATATTCAAACCAAATACCCAAATAGCAACCTTTTAGGAACCAGAGATGTTTCAGGATTTCCTTTTAAAACACTTAATGTTAGCCATTACCCTCACAAAGCAATGCGACAATATGCATACTTGTTTAGTGCCAGAAAATGCCAGGATCAGCCTATGGATTTTCCTTCTGAAGATTATACCGATATTAATTACGGAGCAATAGTTTATATGAAGTCTGCCATCGTTTTTGATTATCTGAAAGGCTATTTAGGAGAGGAACTTTTTGACAAATGTATGCAGGCGTATTTCGAAAAATGGAAATTTAAACATCCTCAACCTGATGATTTACAAGCAGTATTTGAAGAAACAAGCGGAAAGGACTTAAAATGGATTTTTAAGGAAATTATCCCTACTACCAAAACGATTGATTACTCAATTAGAAGAGCAAAAAAAGATACAGCAAATCCAGAGAATTATTTGGTAAAAATTAAAAATAAGGGAGAGGTAAACGGCCCTTTTTCTATTTCTTCCATGACAAAAGATTCTGTAATTAACACTATTTGGTATGAACCGTTAACGGATAAAACTACTTGGGTAAAGTTTCCCAAGGGGGATTATAAAAAGCTTAAAATTGATGGGGAATATGTAATTCCTGAAATCAATCAGAATAACAATACGCTAAAGACCAAAGGAATATTTAAACGAACGGAACCATTGCGACTTCAGTTTTTAGGAAGTATAGAAAACCCTGACAGAACACAATTGTTTTTCACTCCTGTCGTTGGGTATAATGCTTACGATAATTTTATGGCAGGTATTGCATTTTACAACACTGTTTTTCCTTCTAAAAGATTTGAGTATTCTGTAATGCCGATGTATGGATTTGGAAGCTCTGATGTTGTGGGACTTGGTTCTGCTACTTATCATATTTATCCTGAAAAATTGTTTGAGCATATTGATTTAACTTTAGATGCACAACGTTTTAACCAGTATAATTATAATACTCCTTTAAATTATAATAAAGTAGCTCCGGGCATGGACTTTCTTTTTAATAAAAGAAATCCGAGAAGAAGATTAGATTACTCAATAAACTACAGATATGTATTTGTTCAACAAGAAACGGAGATTTATGATTTAGCGAATAAGAAATATAACTTAGGCTCAATAGATTATTATGTAAATGACTTAAAGTTTAATATTGAAAGCAGAGATGCGGTTAATCCTTACCATGCTACTCTTAATGTAGAACAGGGAGCAGATTTTGTAAAAGCAGGCATAGAAGCAGATTTCTTGTTTAAGTATAAAAAGAAACGGACAGGTGTTGATGTAAGGTTTTATATCGGTCGCTTTTTATATAACGATAATGCCGATGCCAGATTTAATCTTGGTGTTGCAGGTAATAGCGATTACAAGTTTGATAATTTATTGCTGGGAAGAAATGAGACCAATGGAGTTTTAAGCCAGCAAATGGTTTTTAATGAAGGTGGGTTTAAGCAATTTACTAATACCTTTTCTTATGTTAACAGATGGTTGAATGCTATTAATATAAAAGCAGCTCTTCCAAAAGTGCCTGTGGCTATATATGGTGATTTTGCCATTGCAGCTAATGAAATTGTCGATTCATCCGGTGATTTGGTAGATGAAGTAAGCGAGCCAATTTATCATTTTGGGGCAGAATTAACGGTTGTGAGAGATGTATTTCAGATATACTTTCCAATCTATTTATCCAGTGACTTGGGTAGCCTCACTTACGCAGAAAAAATACGATTTACTTTACATCTGAATAAAATAAAACCATTTAAAATGCTTCGAAATTTCCAAATGTAATTTCAGGCGAAAGCAATAGAAATCAATGTCAACTAATATTCAGATACCTGCCGATAAAAAGATATACTTTGCTTCTGATTTTCACCTAGGTGCTCCTAATTATGAAACCAGCTTATTAAGAGAAAAGAAAATAGTGAAGTGGCTGACTGAAATCGAAAAAGATGCCTTTGAAATTTATTTGGTAGGTGATTTATTTGATTTTTGGTTTGAGTACAAAAAAGCTGTTCCTAAAGGCTATGTGAGGTTATTAGGTAAGCTGGCGGAACTTTCTGATAAAGGAATAAAACTTTATCTATTTACCGGAAATCATGATATGTGGATTTTTAACTATCTACCAAAAGAAATAGGAGCAACACTTTACAGAAAACCAATAGAAAGAATTTATAATGGAAAGAGCTTTTATATTGGTCATGGAGATGGTTTAGGTCCAGGTGACCACAAGTATAAATTCTTAAAAAAGATATTTTCAAGTAAAGTATGTCAGTGGTTGTTTGCCCGTTTACATCCAAACTTTGGTATTGGTTTGGCAGACTATTTTTCAGGAAAAAGTAGAGCGGTTAATATGGCAAAGGATGAAAAATTTTTAGGAGAAGAAAACGAATGGTTAGTTCAGTTTTGTAAAAACAAAATCAAAGAAAAACATTTTGACTATTTTATTTTTGGACATAGGCACTTAGCACTGGACATTAAGATTGGAGATGACAGTCGTTACATTAATCTAGGAGAATGGATGACACAATGTAACTATGCCGTTTTTGACGGTAAAGAATTATTACTTAAAAAATATGAAGGATAATTGCTAGCTAATTTTTTCAACTAAATCAGCCAGTCTGCTAGAGTAGCCATATTCGTTATCATACCAACCAACCACTTTTACCATATCTCCAATTACACTTGTAAGTAATGACACAAGAGTGTGAATTTCCAACAATATCTATAGAAACAATAGGTTCGCTTGTATATTGTAAAATTCCTTTTAAATCATTATTTGCTGCATTTTCAAAAGCTTGGTTTAATTTTTCAATGCTGACGGGTCTTTTTACGATACAGCTGATATCTGTTAATGAACCGTCTGGTACAGGAACTCTAATTCCGCAACCCCCCAGTTTGTTATCAAGGTGGGGAAATATTTTAGTAATGGCTTTAGCTGCACCTGTTGAGGTAGGAACAATTGAACAAGCTGCTGCTCTTGCTCTTCTTAGATCTTTGTGTGGAGCATCATGTAACCTTTGGTCTCCGGTGTAAGAATGAACGGTAGTGATGTATCCACTTTCAATTTCGCATAATTCATCAATAATTTTTATCATAGGTGCTGCACAGTTTGTTGTGCATGAAGCATTTGATAAGATAATTTCATCCGAAGAAAGTATATCATCGTTAATACCTAAAACAACTGTTTTTACATCACTGCCACTGGGAGGAGCTGAAATAATTACTTTTTTGGCTCCTGCCGTAATATGTTTATTAGCTAATTCTCTTGACTTGAAAATTCCAGTACTTTCGATTACAATGTCAATTCCTAATTCTTTCCATGGTAGATTTTCCGGGTCTTTTTCATTGTATAGTTTTACCTTGTTGCCTCCAATAACAATTGAATTTTCACTCGGTTTTACATCACTTTTAAATTTTCCGTGAATGCTATCATATTTCAACAAATGAGATAATGTTGTGGCATCAGCCAAATCATTAATGGCTACAAGTTGAATATTTTTATTCTCCTCAATTATTCTTGTGAAGGTTCTTCCTATTCGTCCAAATCCATTAATGGCTACTTTTATCATGCTTTAATTTTTTACGAAAATAAAAAAGGCAGTCGTAAAAGACTGCCTTTAATAAAATAATTATTTAACTATTAGTTTGTTTTTACAAACTTAGCATAAGCTTTTTCAGTTTCACCTTCAAATACTACAATATAAGAACCTGTAGGATATTGATTAACGTCAAGGTTAAATTTATGATTTCCTTTCGCTAAGAAACCTGTTTCAATAGTTTTAACTACTGCACCATTAATGTTGTAAACTTTAATTACTCCTTTGTTAGATTGATTAACTAAGTTAAGGGCAATTGTACCATTGTTTACCATTGGGTTAGGATAAACTTTAATTTCGCTTACTAATGAGTTAGAAATATTAGTTTGTGTATTATCTTTTACACTTACTAAGCTGCTAGTTCTCCATATTCCTCTTCCATGTGTACCTACCACAATTTCCTGAGGATTCCATGCGTATTTCCAGCTAAGAGTTTGCTGTCTTATTTCAAAACATGGAACATGAGACATACCTTCATCAGACCATTGTGGTGTTCCTGAGAAAGCGTTACTTGTTCCAAAAACTCCCCACTCAGTTCCTAATAAAACTTTGTTTTTATCTGTTTGGTCAATTACCGCATCGTAAACAGGCATATTTGGTAATCTAGTTGAACCCGATCCTTGAATAGCGGCAAACGTTCCTGCAGTTCCGGTGGCAGTAGTTCCGGTAGTACTTCTATAAACGTAAGTTGATTGTCCATACTGACCTAATGTAACAATTAAGTTGTTAGCATTATTAGGATCAACAGCAATTCCCGTTACTACTCTACCAGAGAAGGAACCTATTCTAGTACATGTTATTGTACTCACGCCACTCCTGATATCTGTAGAGGCAGAATCATAGGCATTATTTAAACCTGAAAATCTGTAAACATTACCACCTGCTCCAATGAAAAGGTGATTACCGTCCTCAGAAAATTCCATACACTCTGCTGTTCCACTATATGCATCAGGAGAAGAATTAGCATTATCACCAATTAAATCCCATTCAGGGGTTTTTTGAAGATTTCCGGCACTTCTTAATAGCCATATTTTAGAGCCACCAGAAGTTGTATTAAATGCTAATCTAGATTGGGCATAGTCAGGAAGTCTTAATGTATCGCCTTGATTTGCACCCGATGGAAGAGTAGCTGTAAAAGTAATACTATCAGTGTGAGCACATGCATAGGTGATTTGAGCGCCAGGAGCGTAATTCTGAGAGGCTATGATATCAACAGAATCTTTTGAGTTAGGATTGTTAAATGACTCCCAATATCTGATAACAGTATGAAAAGGAGCGCAGCTTCCGGTTCCACAAAGAGCAGCAAGCTCTGCATCCCAAATACTACCACCGGCACCATTACTTTCAAACCTGCTAATAACACCATTATATAGTGTTGCGAATGCAATAGGATTGAGATTTCCAAAATCAAAGTCAAAACCGTCACCTCCCATAATTTCAAAAGAACCTTTTGGAGTTGAATTAGTTAAGCCAGGGGCGGTGATTCTTGATCCATTATCTTGTGCACCACCACCATACCATGCAATAGCATTAGTAGCAACACTATAAAATTGTGTTACATTATACTCAAAGTTCATAGTTGTCCATGTGTTACCTGCATCTGTTGAACGTCCTATACCACCATCTGAAGCAACATAAACAGTAGATGAGTCAGGCCATACAATTCTGTGTTTATCTGCATGAACGTAGTAAATATTTTGAGGTATGTCAGGTTGAGTTAACGCAGCTTGAGTCCACTGACCAATACCGGGACCGGTACTTTGCACCCACTTCCATAAATGAACCCCACCTACAATAATAAATTTATGATTTTTAGGATTTACTGCAATTGTATTATCATATCCACCCTGACAGTTTACGCCTGGATTTGCGTAAGGATCAAATGAACCTCCTGCAGGACCAATTATGGTAAAAGTAGCTCCTTTGTCAATAGATTGTCGAATTGCATTTAAACAGCTATTACCAGCAGAAGATGCCGTATAAATATAGTTAGAATTGGAAGGTGCAATAGCAACTTCTGTTCTGCTAGCACCCGATAAAGCTTGAGATTTAACAAAAGAACCAAAAGAACCTTGAGTGGTAGAAACATAAACTGAACCACCAAAAGATGCTGCAACTGTACCATCTGTATGTGTGCTTAATGATTGGCATTGAGATGTTAAAGGTAATCCAGGAGTTAATTCAATTGGGTTAAACGGATTACTAACAAAATCAACAGTTTGGTTAAAGTCAAAAACTCTTAAACCTCTATTTGTGGCTACATAAAGTTTATTTCCTATAGCGTCTAAATCATTAATATATCCGTAATCACCGGCTGTACTGTTGCATGGAATAGTTGCACAACCTACTATTTGTGTTAACGTGTTTCCTGTTACTTCATAAAGCCCGGCACCAATAGAACCGCTTCCTCCGGTACCACCTGCATTTTCAAATGTTGCGCCTGTTCCGACAAAAATTCTTCCGTTGTCTAATTGAGCTATACCTGAAATAGCAAGATTGTCAGCTTGGTCATCTAGTGGTTTCCAAAAAGCTCCTTTAGTGGTTGAGTAAAACAAACCTCCACCAACACTTCCTGCCCAAAATTTATTAGGATCAGTTTTATCAATTAAGAATGCTCTAGTTCTCCCACCTACGTCATCAGGTCCCATGTTTTCCCATGAAATTCCTAGTGCTTTTCCTTTAGGCATTTTTAATACGTCATAGTATGATTTCATGTACTCATCCATACTAACTTCTCCAGTAGCAGGATTTGCTCTAAGTTTTTTCAAATACTCTATATGTCCGTTTAGTCCGGCCTCTTCAGTACTTAATCTAGGTTGATAGACAGATGTTTGCTCTGACGAATTCATCTGATTTAAGACTACAGCGCCAGTAAGTAAACTTAAACCAGCAACACCAAGTAACAATCTATTCATAATCAATGTTTTATCTTTTTTTATTTGTAATTGGGCGTTAAATTAAGAATACTCTTAAAATTATCCTAAAATTAACTTGACTAAATTCCACAAAATATTGTGTTTTTATAGGCTCTTTTTAAGGAACGGTCTTATTTTTTTTATCATCGGTTAAAATAAATGCTTTTCAGCATGGTAAGAGGAGCGAACTAATGGACCGCTTTCTACAAACCTGAACCCCATTTGTAGACCGATTTCCTTGTATTTTTTAAATACTTCGGGTTTAACAAATTCTGCTACAGGCAAATGTTTTAGTGTTGGTTGTAAATATTGTCCTAAGGTTAGTACATCACAACCGACAGTCCTCAAATCTTCCATGGTTTCAAGTACTTCATCTTCTCGTTCTCCTAACCCTAGCATTACACCACTTTTGGTTTTCATACCGCCTTCTTTCAATCTTCTTAAAACTTCTAAGCTTCTATCATATTTTGCCTGTATCCTTACTTGTTTGGTCAATCTTCTTACTGTTTCTAGGTTATGAGATACAATTTCCGGAGCAACATCAATTATTCGCTGTAAATTGTGCCATTCGCCCTTAAAGTCAGGAATTAATGTTTCCATAGTGGTTGTGGGACTAACTTCTCTAACGGTTTTTACAGTTTGCGCCCAAATTTCAGATCCTCCATCTTCCAAGTCATCTCTATCTACAGAAGTAATAACACAATGCTTTACTTTCATTAGTTTTACTGAGTTAGCTACTCTCATTGGCTCACCCCAATCTGCCGGAAGTGGTTTACCTGTGGCAACAGAACAAAACCCGCATGAACGGGTACAAATATTTCCTAAAATCATAAAAGTTGCCGTTCCTGCTCCCCAGCATTCTCCCATATTTGGACAATTTCCACTTTGGCAAATGGTATGTAATTTATGTTTATCAACAATGTTTCTGACTTTGGCAAATTCTTCCCCAATGGGAAGTTTTACTCTTAGCCAGTCGGGTTTTTTTTGAAATTTCTTTTCTTCTTTTACAATAGTTCCTTCTACACTTTCCATATTATTGTCCGTAAGATTTTTTTGAACCAATTAATAAATTCAAATAAAGAGAAAAATAAACTTGTCTGTTTCTGGTATTTGCCATTATTTCAACTGGTTTTGGGAAAACATCGAACATAGTTCCCACTTCAAGGGCTTTAATGTTTTTTGATTCAGTGGCGTATTCAAAATTAAGTCCAAACTTGGCATATCCGGCAGGTAATATTTTCATTCCGTCCATTCCATAATACCATGGAGCTCTTTCAATAATGTTTCCCGTATTGTGTTTTTCCGGGTCATATTTTTCTTCTCTATAGGAATCTGAACGACCGGGAGTACCAATAGTAAGATAAACCGGCTTTAAAAAACCTAGAGTTAATCCACCATGTACTAAATAATTTACTTCAACTCCTTTACTGTTTTGCTTACTATAAATAGATTTGTGATAACCGACAGAACCTCTCAATAATGTGAGAGAATTTTTTTTGCCATAATAATATCCTCTAAGGTTATTATCTAAAACAGGGTTATAGGTTTTTATTTCTTTTGGATGACGCATACCGGTTAATTCACCTTCATATACCAGTTTTTTAAATGCACCTTTATATTGCCCATACCTGAAGTTTACACCCCATCCACCGGAGTGTATAAATGCTCCGCCTGCCATTTCAGATGAAAAAATGGTTCTACCATCATCAAAAACAATATCTTGCGAATAATTAAAGAATGGAACTAACCCGAATAGTATGGCAATGATGTATCTTTGCATTTTCAAAAACAAATGTACGAATTATATACCTTGTACGTAAACAAAAACTAAGAAACGTTTTCTTGTGCTTTAAAAGTATAAACGAACCAATAAAATCAATATCATGACTAAAATGAAAATTAACTATTTAGGCGAACTGAGAACAGAAGCTACTCACCTTCAGTCAGGTAATCAATTAATTACAGATGCGCCTAAAGATAATCATGGAAAGGGGGAGGCTTTTTCTCCTACAGATTTACTAGCTACTTCGTTAGCTGCTTGTATGATAAGTATTATGGGAATTAATGCCAATAAAAATAATTTTAGCATTGAAGGAACATCTGCTGAAATTGAAAAAATAATGGCTTCAAATCCAAGAAGGGTAGAGGAGGTGAGAATTACCATTACTATGGGAAAACATAATTATACCGACCAGCAAAAAAATATGCTGAAAGTTGCGGCTTTAAACTGTCCGGTAGCTTTAAGTTTAAATAAGGAACTAAAACAAATAGTAGAGTTTGTGTGGTAGTAAATTACTTTACCCCAAAAGAAATTGGGTAAGAAATATCAAAGTATAAAGCTTCTATGTTGTAGGAGTTAGGGGTTTTTACCATAACTTTTTCAGTTAAAGTTTCTAAATCGCTTTTTGTTTTTTCTAAACCTCTGCTAAACAAAACCTGATATTGGTCTTTTGGAAAAATTAAATGAAAGGCATTTTCATTTTGTAAGCCGTCTCCGGAAGATTCTATAGCACTTAATAAGCCAAAATAGTGTTGTTTTAGAATATTACATTTACTAGGATTTCCGCTAATTAAAAGTAGGTTGCTTAAGTTAGCTACTACATCAAGGTTGGCTGGTTCGTTTTCCAATAATGTATAACCAAGTTTTATGGCATCGGCAACTTTATCGGTTTTAATGTATTCAAAAAATTGTATTTCATCTTTACTTGGTTCTAGTGGTTGATAGTTTTTATGAAATACATAACCATAATACAGATATCGATATTCAGATGTAGTGAGAGGATAATCAAGCGCCAGATAATATCTCAATAATTTTGGATAGTAATAATTGCCATCTATTTTTCGTACTTCTTGACTTATTTCTTTATAATCAACCGGACAAATTACACCTACTACTTTTACGCTTTTTAGTTCTAAGTCATAAATAAAAGAAGGATAATTTTTAAAAACTACTCCATTTAGGAAAAGTTCGGTGAGTTGATTACAATGTATAATTGATGTTGGAATAGAGTCCAACGGATTATTTCGTAAAGCTAGTGTTTTAAGATTTTGCAAATTGCCAATTTCATTAGGCAGTGTTTTTAATTTATTATTACTCAATGCTAAAAACTGTAGTTGTTTTAAGTTGCCAATTTGTTCTGGAATTTCTGTAATTAAGTTATCAGACAGATACATGGTTTTTAGTTGCTGTAAGCTTCCGATAGAAGTAGGAATTTCCTTGATAGTATTAAAGTCGAGTAGGAGAGTATTTAGCTTTTTCAGTTGGTAAATATTTTCCGGAATTTTTGAAATTTGATTTTGTGACAAAAACAGTTTTTCCAGTTCCGTAGCATTAAATAATTCATCAGGGATTCTTTTGATAAAATTGTTTGTGGCAGCAAAGCTTTTTAGGAACTGTAATTCTCCTAGTTCTTTGGGTAAAATTTCAATTTTATTATCGGTGTACCAAAGTAACTTTAGTTGTTTTAATTTTTCAATTTCCTTAGGAATGACAGTCAATTCATTTTTTTCAAGATAAAGGCCTTCTAATTTTTCTAAATCGAATATCTCTATTGGTAATTCTTGAATGTTATTGGAATTAAGGTAAAGCAACCTTAAATCATATAATCTGCCAATTTGGAAAGGAACTTTTTTTATTTGATTATGCCCTAATCCAAGAACTTTTAATTTGGATAGCTGATTAATTTCATCGGGTATTTTTTTAATTTGATTACTGTCTAAAAAAAGTATTTGCAGGTTTTTAAATGATAAAATTTCTTCAGGAAATTGTTTTAAATTTTGCTTGCGTAAATCTAAGTTATAGACTTCATCTTTTTGTTTGAGTGCTTCATCAATATCAGAAAAATAAGGGTGTGGGGAAAGTGCATCAAAATAGCTTTCTTCACTTTGGGCTAGAAGTATATTGGTAATGAAGCAAAATAAAATGAATAATCGCATTAGTTTTTAAACTCGTATTGGTATTGATAAATATTAATTACGTTGGAGTGATGTTCTTTAATTAACTTAGCACTAAGTAATAAATTTTTGTCATAAAGATATTGTATCAACTCAAATTCTTTTCCGTTTTTATAAACTATCTCCTCAATGATATTACCAATTTGGTCATACTTATAATACCACTTAGTTTCATTTTTTTCAAAAGCCCTGACCATTTCAGTTTTTTCAGATAACCTTCCTAAATTGTCGTAAGCATAGGTCAATTCATGTTTGTGACTCCCAATAATAAATGAGGTATATTCTCTTTTTAAATAACCATACTGGTCATACTGGCTTATTTTTTCTTTATAAACTTTTCCGGCTGTATTATAAAATAGAGTCTTTTGTTCGGCTGAACTTGGATTTTCATATCCAAATATTTCTTTTGAAATAATTAATTTTTCTATCGGTTTTATAAGGTTAGTATCCGGTTTTACTTCTCTATAATAAGTAATGGTTTTTAGCTGATTTTTGTCGTTATATTCATACACATAGGAATAATATCCATCTCTATCATTCATTCTTTTTTCTGCAATGAGTTTGTTTGGATAATGCCTAAAGTAGGTGTAAAATGAGTCTATTCCCAGTTCATGTGCTTTGGGTATTAAATGAATTTTGGTGCTTAGTGTACCTATTGAATCAAAACAGAAAATGTTTTGTTTTTTGGTGAAAAGCATTTTTTCACCTTCTCTTTTAAGCGAGATTTTTTCTGTGATTTTTACAATTTTGTTTTTTTCGATAAAGTTGGCATCAAAGAAACTTGGTTTCCCTTTTAACTCAAGGCTCATGTCCAATATTTGAGAATGAAGAGCACCCGAAAAAACAATAACCCCTAGTAATAATAATTTATTCACTATTATTTAAAAATAATCTGACTTTTTGCTTCTTCTACTTTATTAGTTGGAAGTTTGCATGATTTGTCAATACAAACATAAATTCTGCTTTTGCCATCTACAAACTTATTTTCTAACAAACTGAGGTTACTTTCTTTTTCCGAACCTAAGTAAATCAGGTTTGGATAGTAATTTTTATTGAGTTCATTTCTCAAATCATTTGCTGATTTTCCTGTAATTGCTATTTCATAAAACGGTTTAGTATTCCACAACAATAATATTCCCCAGTTGGAGTATCCTGAAGCATAACTAGGCATTTGTTCTAGAATATTTTTAAGCATTTGCTCAGATTTTTTTTGATAGTCTTTATCGTCAAAATATTTACCTAATAAAAATAATCCTTTAGCAATTGATGAATTGGAAGAAGGAATAACATTATCGCTTAATTCAAAACTTCTGGAAATTAATTGCTCACTTGAATTGGCAGTAAAGTAAAACATACCGCTATTTTCTTCATAAAACTCTTTTATGGTATAATCAGCAATTTTTTTGGCTTCATGTAACCATTTCTCATCAAATGTTACTTCATACAATTTAATAAAGGCTTCAATCGTAAAGCAATAGTCTTCTAAAAAACCATTAATTGAGCTTTTCCCATTTTTATAGGAATGGAGTATTTTACCATTATCAACAATCTGGTTTTTTAAAATAAACTCAGCATTTTTTAATGCAGCGTCTAAATATTTTTTGTTGCCAATGTATTGATATGCTTCAGCGTAAGCTTTTAACATTAGTGCATTCCAGGAGGTTAACGTTTTGTCGTCTAAACCGGGTTTAACTCTTTTTTCTCTTTGGCTTAATAATTTTAGATTGACTTCATCCACTTTTTTATGAAGTTCTGCTACACTCCAATTTTTCTTTTCAGCAAAATTATTATCGCTTTCTCTTTTTAGTAGAATATAGTTATTGTGTTCCCAAAACCCGTTTGAATTTATATTGTAATAATCTTTTACCCAGTTGTAATCTTCTCCCAGAATATTTTCTAACTCTTCTTTTTTCCATACATAATATTTCCCTTCTTCTCCTTCAGTATCAGCATCTAATGCAGAATAGAATGCTCCTATTTTGTCTGTTAATTCTTTTTCTACAAAAACCAAAGTTTGCGTAACTATTCTTTTATAATCTTCATTTTTTGTGTAGGAAAATGCCTGACTGTATAAACTAACTAATTGTGCATTATCATAAAGCATTTTTTCAAAGTGCGGAATTTTCCATAAAGCATCAGTAGAATATCTGGCAAATCCTCCGCCAATGTGGTCATAAATTCCTCCCATTGCCATTTTATCTAAGGTCAATCCCAAATGTTTTCTACTTTCTTCATTATTACTTAAATGAGAGTATTGTAGCAAAAACTCATAATTGTTTGGAATTGGAAATTTTGGAGCTCTGCTCGGGCCACCTTCTATGTTGTCCCAGCTTTTTTTCCAGCTTTCAACCATTTTCTGTACGGTAGAATATTTAAAAGACTCCTCTGATTTGTTTATCTCAATTAACTCTGATTGCTTTATTCCTTCTGTTAAGTTGGTGGCATATTCACTAAACTTATCCGGGTTGTTTTTGAATTCATCATTAATAGACTGCAAAATATGTATCCAGCTTTTTTTAGGGAAATAAGTTCCTCCGTAAACAGGTCTGGCATCGGGTAATGCAAAACAATTTAATGGCCAGCCACCACTTCCTGTCATTAATTGTACTGCGGTCATATAAATCTTGTCAATGTCAGGTCGTTCTTCTCTATCTACTTTAATACATACAAAGTGTTCATTCATTAACTTAGCTACTTCTTTATCTTCAAAACTTTCATGTTCCATTACATGGCACCAATGACAAGCTGAATAGCCTACACTAATAATAATTAACTTATTTTCTGCTTTAGCTTTTTGAAGTGCTTTTTCTCCCCAAGGATGCCAGTCCACAGGGTTGTGAGCGTGTTGTAGTAAATAGGGTGAAGATTCTTTAATTAATAAATTAGTGTGTTTATGCATGTCTTTATTTATGATAAAATAGGAGAGAGTCTATTTTTCAAAATGAAGTGAGGCAGAATTTACGCAATATCTTAAACCGGTGTCTGTTGGTCCATCATCAAACAAGTGCCCTAAATGACTTCCACACTGGCTACAAACAATTTCAGTTCGTATCATTCCATGAGATTTATCCAGCCTTTTTTCTATGATTCCTTCTTTTATTTCGTTATCAAATGAAGGCCAACCACAACCTGAATTAAATTTACTTTCTGATGTGAATAACTTAGTGCCACAACCTTTACAAGAATAAGTTCCATTTTCAAAATGGATATCATATTTTCCTGTAAAGGCTCTTTCAGTACCTTTTTCTCTTAAAATTCTATATTCTTCAGAACTAAGTTGTTCTTTCCACTCCCTTTCAGATTTTTCTTTAGGGTAACTCATCTAAGCGGCAGTTCCCAGTTGTTTTAGCATTTTAGCATGATTCCATAATGCTATCACAAAGTTTTTCTGGCTGTAATATTCAAGCTGATATTCTCTAGCAGTTTCTCTTACAATCTTAGAAATCTTTTTGTAATGAACATGGCATATATTAGGGAATAAGTGGTGTTCTATTTGATAATTTAAACCGCCCACATACCATGAAAGAATATTGCTTTTTTCAGAAAAATTAGCAGTAGTAAGCATTTGATGAATAGCCCAGGTATTTTCTAGAGAGCCTTTTTCATCAGGAATAGGATATTCTGAAGTAGGCATAACGTGAGCTAGTTGAAAAACAGAACTTAAAATTAACCCAGCTACAAAATGCATTGTTAAAAATGATACTAAAGTTACCCAAATAGGTGCTTGAATAAATATTAATGGTAGAATAAGTATAAATGCATAGTAAATTACCTTCCATATAATTAGCTCGGTTAAGAGTTTATTATCTCCACCCATTCCTCTGGTTAAGCCTTGTTTTTTGTATTTAAAATGTTGTAAAAAATCTTTAGATGTAATCCATGAAAGAGTTAAAAAGCCGTATAAAAACCAAGCATAAAGATGCTGATATTTATGTAGTTTGTATTTTTTTTGATTGGGAGAAAAACGCATTAAAAAGCCAACATTAATGTCGTCATCCATACCATCAACATTAGTAAATGAATGATGAAGTCTATTATGCTGTATTTTCCAATTAGCGGCATTTCCACCAATTAAATAAATTATATTTCCAATAAATTTATTTACTCTTGGGTTTTTAGAATATGACCCGTGAATAGCATCATGCATTACACTTAAACCTAATCCTGCCATTCCAACACCCATAACTATCCATGAAACAAATATTAACCAAGGGTGAGTTATTACTCCGAATATCATTAAAAAATAAGGAAGGAGATAAATAGTTAATAGAGCAATTGTTTTAATAACTAATTGTGTGTCTCCGTGAATTGTTGTTTTGTTATTGGTGAAATATTCGTTAACCCTTTGTCTCAATGTAAAAATAAAATCTCCTTGAGTATCCCTTGCAAATCGTACAGCTTTCATTAAAAATATTAAAAATTCCGAAGCTAAAGATACTAAAAAAGTTTAATCTAATTTTTTATAATGATAAAATATTCCCTTGTCTAAAGGAGTCCATAAACAAGCCTTTAGTTCTCCTGCTTTTAAGGCATTGTTTGTCCATGTATTACATGTATAAAAAAAACTATACCTACCCTTTGCCTCATAAAAAACATCATTGTTTCCATACGTTGGAGCATTTATTTTGTCAAACTGCTTTTCTTTTAATATAAAGCTTGATTTCACATACTCAACTATTTTTAAATACGTTTTTTTGTTGACCTTAATTCGTACACACCTACTATTCAACTCAATTTCTTCATAAAAGGTAACATGCATGGCAGAAGAGCCTAAATAAAACATCGCTTTTATTGCAGTACTCACTTTTAAATCTGCCCATGTAGGTGTTTCAAGATAAAAACCTTTATCTCCCCAACCAAAAGAAGCATAATTAACATTTGTTTTTTTAGATTTTGTGTCAAGTGTGTTCACATATTTTGTCCAATCAAAATAACTATTTTTTATAGGTAAAACTAAGTCAGTATGAACTCCATTAGTTAATAAGTAAATTGCAGTACAATCATTTTCACATTCCTTAAAATCATCATTTATACAAATATAAGGGAGTGTTATTCCGGCAATAATATATAGAAACAAAAAAAGAAAAATAAACTCAATAAAATTTAAGGCTATTTTTCCAGCTAACTTCATTTTCTTGTATTTGCTTGTTGGAACAAAGGCATTTTATTTTGTTTTGCCAAAAGTATATTAAATAATTCAGCCGTTGCAACAGCATCACCTTCGGCTCTATGTCTTGCATGATTTTTAATGGATAAATCACCACATAGATTACCTAAACTATAAGAGCCATAACCCGGCAAAAGCTTTCTACTAAGTTTCACAGTACAAAGGGTATCCCTTTCATAATTTGCACCTAAGGCTGCAAATTCATTTTTAATAAAATTATAATCAAAGCTTACATTATGCGCCACAAATACTTTGTTTTCAGTTATTTCCCATATCTTCTTAGCTATTTCATAAAATTTGGGAGCGTCCGATGCCATTTCATTTGTAATCCCTGTTAATTGAGTATAAAAAGATGAAATATAACATTCAGGGTTTACTAAAGTCGAATATTTTTCAACTACTTCGAACCCATTATGAATTAAAATGCAAATATCTGTTATTCTTCCATTAACAGCATTGAATTTACCTCCACAAGTCTCTATGTCTATAATAGCATACATGCAACAAATTAACTTATTTTTTGGAAACAAAAAAAGCCCCAACAAAGTTGAGGCTTTTTAAAATTGGCAACGACATACTCTCCCGATTTTACTCAGTACCATCTGCGCTGACAGGCTTAACTTCTCTGTTCGGAATGGGAAGAGGTGAACCCTGTCGCTATAGTCACCATAAATCTTTAGTTCTATTTATATGACATTTAAAAGGAAGAAATTGAACGTTTATTAAAAGCTACGGGCAATTAGTATTGCTCAGCTTTGACATTACTGTCTTTACACCTGCAACCTATCAACGTCATAATCTTTGACGACCCTTAAAGGAAATCTCATCTTGAGGCGAGCTTCGCGCTTAGATGCTTTCAGCGCTTATCTCTTCCAGACATAGCTACCCAGCAGTGCATCTGGCGATACAACTGGTACACCAGAGGTCTGTCCGACTCGGTCCTCTCGTACTAAAGTCAGCTCCTCTCAAATTTCCAACGCCCACAACAGATAGGGACCGAACTGTCTCACGACGTTCTGAACCCAGCTCGCGTGCCACTTTAATGGGCGAACAGCCCAACCCTTGGGACCTTCTCCAGCCCCAGGATGTGACGAGCCGACAT
>JAUHYR010000015.1 GCA_030426475.1 Bacteroidia bacterium | reverse complement strand
AGGAAAACTTTTAAAGGTAAGAGCTAAAAACATCCTTATTCAATAACACTTAAAAACAATTTTTTAAAATGAAACAACTGATTTCCTATATCGTGGTACATGCCACCGGAACACTCCCTTCAGCTTCTCTTGAAGGGATAAAGAACTATTGGAAGAATGAAAAAAAGTGGAATAACCCAGGTTATCACTATATCATACTTTCCGATGGAGAGGTAGAAAAACTACAAGATGAATCTCTGATTGCAAACGGAGTAAAAGGCTTTAACAAAGTATCCATCCATGTAGGTTATATCGGAGGAAAAAACAAAAAGGGAGAGTATGTAGATACCCGAACACAAAAGCAGAAAGAAGCGATGATGAATCTTTTAATCTCCCTTTCTGAAAAATATCCCGATGCGCTTATCCTTGGACACAGAGATTTTACAGGTGTGAAAAAAGCATGTCCATGCTTTGATGTTAGAAGATGGCTACAAGAATATGTGCCTAACTTTAAAAACATCGCTTGAGGGTAGCTTCTTTCATACGATTATTTAAATCCCTTGACTACAGGTGGTATTCTCGCCCCTATGAGCTAAACATCATCGGGGTGAGATCTCCTGAAATGAGAGCAGGAAAATTTGATGACAGGATGTTTGTCATCTATTTATCTGCATCCGGAAAATGGGTGATACACAGTTTTGCCTGCACGACTGACCCCGGAACCTACTGGCTAAAAAGTCCGATGCATGAAAAAGGAACAGCCATATTACTTGAAGGACAATACATCGATACCTATCAGATTGGCTTTCACAAGGGAAAATACAAAGCCCTTGTGCAGCGAAAAGAAGTAGACATTCTAAGAGATATGAATAGAGACAATAGCCTTGATTTCTACTTGGGCAAAAAGTACAGAGGACTGTTTGGGATAAACATCCATCGAGCACTTATCAGTGGAGTTACCAAATTCATCGATAAGTTTTCGGCTGGCTGTCAGGTGCTTTCTTCAGCCAAGGACTTTTATCTTTTAATGGAGCTAGCCGAAAAGCATCGCTCCCTTTATGGAAACAAGTTCACCTATACGCTCATTGACCTTCGCTCTTGGAAAAGAAAAAAAATCATGAAAGCACTTTTTTGGATAGGTACGGTGATGAGTATTACCACGCTTTCCCTTTTACTTTTTACAAACAACAACAATCAACTAAAAACAACTAAATCTTAAACAAATGATAACAGAAGAAACCATCGCAATGGCAATTTTAAACGCTCTTTCAACGGAAGAAAAAACAAAAATCTCTATTGGAAATACTACCACCATACAGGTAAGTATTTCAATACAAATCCCTGAAAAACCAAAAGAGAAAAAGCCTTCATTTTTCTCACGATTTAAAAAACACTAAGCCTTTAAACCCTGTCCCAAGATGAAAAAGAACTTCCTTTCCCAAATCCTAAAAGACAAACACGGTAGCTATAATCTGAGAGAAGTTGTAACCCTTGTCTTTGTCATTATTACCGTGATTAGTTGGATAGCTCAGCAGTTCTTTTCCCTACAAATCCCTGAGTACATGTTCTACTCTTTTGTCTCTTTGATTGGGGCAGGCTGCTTTGGCTACTCGATTGAAAAACCAACTAAAAACAACAACCCTTAAATAACATCAAAAAAAATGAAAAATATACATCTCTTAATAGGCATCACCATCGGCTTTATCTTTTCGCTCATCCTCCAAATTGCCATTTTTTCTCCTACAGAAAAACACAATGACATTCCCATCCAAACCGATTATAAAAAGGAAATCGAAAAAGTAGAAAACAAACTTTTACAAAAAGAAAAAGAGGTAGATAGTTTATCTCATGATTTAGAAGAACTAAACGAACAAAACAAATTGAAACTTGCTGCAATTACCACCCAAGAGCAAAAACTTGTCAGTATGGCCATACAGCTAAAAACGGATACTAGCTTTTCAGAAGCTGAAAAAATAGATAAACTATCGGACATCCATCAAGAGCAGTTTTTTTTACAAACTAAAAAAGACAGCCTTTTTGAATCTTCTCTTTCTAACTACAAGGGACTTTACCTACTTGAAAAGTCCCTTCGAAAAGAAACCATGCAAGGGTTTTTAGATTGTAAGCTAAGTATAGAGAACATACAAAGTGATAACACAAGGCTATATGCTATCAATCAAAAATTAGAATCTAAACTTCTAAAAAAGAAAAACACCACTAGGCTCTTGACGGGAGGAGTTATCTCTTTTGGTGTATTATCCACCCTTTTAATTCTTACACGATAAATGAAAAAAAAAGCGATTGTCTCTTCCATTACCCTTGTCTCTTCGCTGGCTTCGTATTTCTATGCCAAGTCTCAGGGGAAAGACATCGTTCCTGCCATGCTCATCGGTGGATTTATCGGTGGGCTGGTCGGTGAAATCTTAATGGAGAGCTATAAAAACATCAAACGAAAATGAAAACACCCATCACCTATTATGGGGGAAAACAAACCCTCTCTTCTGTTATCACGGCAATGATACCTCCCCATGAGATTTATGCTGAACCCTACTTTGGTGGTGGGGCAGTTTTCTTTGCTAAGCCCGCTTCCAAAGTTGAAATCATAAACGATGTGAACGGAGAGGTCATTAACTTTTACAAAGTCATAAAAACAGATTTTGCCTCTCTTCAAAAAGAAATCATCGCAACACCTCATAGCCGTGAACTATTTAAAAAGGCAAGAGTGGTGTATGAAAATCCCGAGCTATTTTCTGAGGTAAAAAGAGCATGGGCATTTTGGACATTAACCAACCAAGGCTTTTCAGGGATGGTTACCTCTTGGGGATTTGGAAAGACCAATTCCAAAGAAGTGTCCCTAGCCAAAAAAAGAGAAGAGTTTTCTAACCTCTATGAAAAGCGACTTTCTAAAACTCAAATCGAGTGTAATGATGCACTTAAAGTAATTGAAAGAAGCGACAGCCCCGATACCTTTTTTTATCTAGACCCGCCCTATTTTAATTCCCATCAGGGACATTATAAAGGATTTACCGAAGAAGATTATGAGAAGCTGCTAGAGGTAATTTCAAAACTAAAAGGTAAGTTTTTGTTGAGCAGTTATCCTTCCAAGGTATTGGATAAATTCATCAAAAAACACAAGTGGCAGAAAAAAGCCATCACAAAATCAGTAGCGGTAACAAAGAATACTGATAAGAAAAAAACAGAGATGCTGGTTTTTAATTACCCTTTGCCAAAAGAAGAAAAATCACCCAGCTTACTTTCACTTACCCAAAATTTACAAAACCTAAAAATAGCTGCCTGAAAATGAAAATCACAACCTCTAACTATGCTCTTGTAATTAAAAACTTGCGAACCGAAAAATTCCCAAAGGCGCTGTATGATAGCTATCTGTTTATTGATATTGAAACCGAAGGTGGTAAAAACTGGAAGCGGTATAAAACAGATGCCGAGTTTAAAAAAATGACTGACCTTTTTTTAAATAAGCTTTCCGAGTTCTACAAAAAAGAAAATGGGAATTTAAATGGAGTTCCTTCTTTTCAAAATGAAGATAGGCTTGTTGAAGTGTTTTTAGCTTGGGATAAATCCCTTATCACTAAATCCGAAATCCAGTCCTTTTTAAATAGGTTGGATGAATTTTTAAAAAACAATTCTTCATCTATTTGGCATGATGAAATTGAGTTTATAAAGTCAAAAGTTATCTCTCTTCTTGAGATAGCGGCAAGTCAAATCAAAGTATCCATAAGTCCTAAAACGAAAAAAAGACTAAGAGGCACCCTTTCTGAAATTCAAAGCCATCAGCTAGATGGAATTGAAAAGGACAACAATCCGGAAGAAAAATCGAAGACACAAATCATGAATAGTCTAGAGTTTACAAAGCTACAGTTCTCCTCTCTTGGCTTTAAAGGAAAGTGGCTCACCTTGATTGGTGACCCAACCAGTGGATTCACCGTCATGGTCTTTGGAAAACCCAAGATGGGAAAGTCTTATCTCTGTGTTGACTTTGCAGGCTATCTTGCCCGAAATCATGGAAGGGTTTTATATGTTGCAAAAGAGGAAAAACTTGATGCTACCCTTCAGGAAAAACTTAACAGTAAAGAAGTCGCCCATGAGAACCTGGACGTTGCCGATGGTCTTCCAAAAGAGTTGTCCTCTTATCAGTTTGTGTTTTTGGATTCTGTAAACAAGCTTTCGCTTGTACCCGATGACCTTATCCTACTTCAGGAGAAAAACCCCAATACTTCATTTATATATGTTTTTCAGTCCACAAAAGATGGAAACTTCAAAGGACAGCAAAGCTTTCAGCATGATGTGGATGTAGTAATTGAAGTACCTGAAAAAGGGCTTGCCGTTCAGTACGGTAGGTTTAATCAGGGAGGAGAGCTAAATATCTTTGAAGATAGCTTGGATGTTTTAGATAATGTATCCATGTTAGCTGGAAAATCAGATAAAATGAAATCAAAAAAAGACAAACCACTTGAAATTACTACAGAACTAGGGATGCCACTGGAGGAAATATCTATGGAGTATTTTTCAAAAGAGGAAGACTATTTTAGAATTGTTGAAATGCTCGATAATGAGCCTAAAAAAGTAGAGAAATCAGTGCTAAAAATGGCAGGTGATTTTATCAAAAATGAAAAGGCAAAGGTGAGTATTAAAAGCCTTTCTTTTAAAGAAATGGACTCTGCAAATCTTAATCATGGCGCAGCTTATTTTACGGTAGTGTTGAAAGGAGAGGAAAAAGAACTTAAAAAAATAGCCAGTGATGACCTACTATTTTACTATGAATGGGAAGGACTGGAAGGAAAAACAAAAAAACAAAGAGAAGTTTTTCCAAAATGGGTCACACCGGATTTTTTAGATAAAGCCGACCATGAAGATTTAAAAAGTGTGTACCGCTTGATCAAAAAAGGAAAAAGAAATGAAGCCTACAATCTTGCCCTTAGTCTTGATACCATTGTCAGAGAAGAAATACCACCTGCCGTTTGGAAAAATATCGGAGGAGAGTTAACCCCTTCGGGAGAGGCAAAGCTTCAGCGTCAAAAGCAAAAATCTTCAAAAGATGAGCTTGCTAAATATGATAAAAGGGATGATGAGTTAAACCCACGCTTTATGTTTTCTACTACCGCCACACAGCTTCTTACAGAAGCCTTGAAAGGAAAGTTTGATATGATGTATCTTATAAGACGGCAGCTTGCTAGCCGAGGACTAGATTCAAATGGTAAATGGATAGGCTTTGAAAAGGCTGAAAAGCACCACGGGGTTTAGTAATGAGTAAATTTTTTCTAATTGGAAAGGGGTTTTTGCCCTTTTTTAGTGTCCTAATTTGCAGGAAGTTTTTATTACTATATTTACATCTTTAACAATAAAGTTCGACATTTGAACGGTTTGGGGTACTTTTTTATTTTACTTTTTCGAAAGTCCAAACTTCTATTTCACAAATTTTATGGGATGCCTTTGTTTTTCCATCAGGCATTATAACTGGATCTGATGTCGGTGCATTTTTTTTATATTGATGGGGATGTGGTTTTGGTGGGTGATTTCTGGTTAATTGATAAGTGTTCTCATCTATTTTTTTAAATCTGTATTCCGTATTCTCACTCCAATCAAAAGTGAACTTTTTAAATATAGATGCCGTTTGTTCAATAAATCCGGCATTTTGATAGTTTCCTGCTCCGGTGTGTTTTGATATTAGCCCTTTTTCATTAATTTTTAGTAGATAAGAGTATTGAGAGCAAACCTCTCCGTTATCGTTTATCATTTGTTTAGTTGCCTTCCATTTTCCCTCAAAATCCACTTGCTTTTCTTTTTTGACCAAGTTTCCATTTTCATAAGCTTCTGTTATTACTTCCTCTCCCAACTCATTATAATAATGCCATTTACCCTCTTTATTGCCGTCAATATATTGTCCTTCAACTACTTTAATCTCTTTTCCTCCGTAATACTTAAAGCTTAGAAAAGTTCCGTGCTGTCTACTATCTTTATAGTGTGATACTGTTGTTTTATGCCCATTTTTATCAAAGTAAGTAAACTCCCCATCCATTTCTCCATTCTTAAATTCCCCTTCGCAAGATTTAATTGATTTGCCATTAAGATTATTATAGCTAACATATTTACCATTTTTTTCGCCATCAGCATAAGTGTATTCTGCATGAATATTACCTTGAGGAAAGAAGTGTGTTGATACTCCGTTTAGTTTTCCGCCTTTATATTCTTGAATGAAAAGTTTATTTAGGTTTTTAAATATTCTTCCGTTTTCATAGTAACAAATCGCTTTTCCTGAATAGGGTTTTTTATTCAACATGACAGTTCTTTCTTCATTCACTTTTAAGTCCTGAAAAAAAACAGCATTGTTCTCTTCTATTTCTTTTTGATGTTGCTTTTTTAGTTCATTTAAAAAGTGTTTTTCGGAAATAAACTCTAGTTTCCGTTTTGGAAAATATCCCTGATTAACTAATGCTAACTTTAGCTTTTCGGTCGACAGTTCTTCAATATAAAATCTAAAAATAATTTCTTTTGGACCCGGAGGTTTCACATTTGAACCGGGAACAGGGTCAAATCCATACATGAAATTTAACGTTGTTTGAAGGCATAGAAACGTAGAGTCTTTTGTTTTTCTCGTCCACCACTTTCCGTTCCAGCCGGCAGGAAGACTATGGTCTCCGTGAGTATATTCAAAATTTAAATAACTGTTTTCATAGCTACTATCACCAAGTAAATTAAGAGAAGACACAAAGGTGTGGTAGTCTAATTCTACCTCTTTATAGTTTCCGTTTTCATTAATAAGTTGCTTGTTGTAGTATGATTTTGAACCATCTTCATTGGTCTGTATTTGAATCCATTTTTGACTAATTTCTTCATTATTCTTTTTAGCAAATGCTGAAAAAAAGAATATCATAAATATCATTAAAAGATAACTGTAGCGGAACATATTTTTTAGTTTAAACTATTGATGTTAAGCAAACTTTATTCCACAATTGTAATTAAAGTATTTGAAACTAATTGCTTTCTTATCTTTGCACACTCTTTATGGACAGTAAACAACACAAATATGATGTGGCCTACCTAAGAATGGCAAGAGAATGGGCAGAACTCTCTTATTGTAAAAGAAGACAGGTGGGCGCTATTATAGTAAAAGACCGAATGATTATTTCTGACGGATATAATGGTACGCCAAGTGGTTTTGAAAACTGCTGTGAAAATGACAACGGAGAAACCCATTGGTATGTGTTACACGCAGAAGCAAACGCTATTCTAAAAGTGGCAAAATCTACTCAGAACTGTGGAGGCGCAACCTTATATATTACTCTTTCCCCTTGTAAAGATTGTAGCAAACTGGTTCACCAGTCAGGAATTACGAGAGTCGTTTACCACATTCAATATAAAGATACGGAAGGTCTTGAATTTTTAGAAAAGGCCGGTGTGGAGCTAAAACATATCCCAAACTTAGATTCTGATGAATAAAAAGCAATATCAACTTCTTTTAATTTTTCCTCTACTAATTGCTTTGGCTATTGTTCTGGGTATTTTTTTAGGCCGCTTTTTATCAGGCTCTGATTACGCCACTATTATATATCAAGGGAAAAACAAGCCCACCAACAAGCTGCAAGAAATTTTTCTATACATAGAAGACTCTTATGTTGACTCTATCGAAGCAAAAGAATTGGAGGAAAAAAGCATTCAACTTCTACTTCAAGATTTAGATCCACATTCATACTACATTCCCCCAGAAGATTTTGGTGAAATGAACGAGCCCCTTGAAGGAAACTTTGATGGGATTGGAGTTGAGTTTAGAATAGTAGAAGATACTGTGGTTGTCATTTCTGTGATAAATGGAGGGCCTTCCGAAAAAGTTGGTTTAATGTCCGGAGATAGAATTATTCGAGTAGATAGTTTTGATATTGCGGGAATAGAAATAACAAATAATGAGGTTATTAAAAAGCTAAAAGGTCCAAGAGGAACAGAAGTAAATGTTTATGTATACAGAAAAAGCTCTCCTAAAGAATTAAAATTTAAAATTACAAGAGGAAGCATCCCGATTAATAGCATTGATGCCTCTTATATGGTTTCTAAAAAAGTTGGTTATGTTAAAATAAGTCGGTTTGCAAAAAACACTCATAAAGAGTTTATGGTGGCAGTTAATAAGCTTTTGGATAAGAAAATGGAGATTATAATCATTGACTTAAGAGGAAATGGTGGCGGAGTGTTAAATGCTGCCGCAGATATTGTTGATGAATTTTTAAAGAGTGGTAAACTTATCGTTTATACCGAAGGTCGCTCTCGTTCCAAATCATCTTATTATGCAAGCGGAAGTGGTATTTTAGAAAACACTAAAGTAGCCGTTTTAATTGATGAAAACTCCGCTTCAGCCAGTGAAATATTGGCCGGAGCCATTCAAGATAATGACAGAGGTGTTGTGTTAGGAAGGCGCTCTTTTGGCAAAGGTTTGGTTCAAGAACAGTTGGTTTTCCCTGATGGTTCTGCGGTAAGATTAACCGTTGCCAGATATTACACGCCAACAGGAAGATGTATTCAAAAATCATATGAAGAAGGCAAAAAATCTTACCGCCAAGAAGCTTATGATAGATTTGCAAGAGGAGAACACTTATCTGCAGACAGTATTAAGTTTATAGACTCTTTAAAGTTTTATACCCCTAAAGGAAAAGTGGTTTACGGTGGCGGTGGCATTATGCCGGATGTTTTTGTGCCTTTAGACACTTCAGGTCGTTCCGATTATTTATCAAAATTACTTTACGGTGGCGTTTTTGACCAGTTTGCTTTCGATTTTATTGACAAGAATAAGGCAAGGTTTAAAAAATATAAAGACGCTGATGAGTTTTCTGATGAGTTTTATATTTCATCAGAAATAATAAAAGAGTTTGTCGTTTTTGCAGAAAATAAGTCTGTTCCTAAAGACGAGAAGGGGCTAAAGTTTTCCATTTCCATTATCAAAGGCAGAATAAAAGCAGATATGGCAAGACATTTATTTGGTTCTGAAGGTTTTTATATGATTATGAATAAAGACGATAAAGTCATTGACCGAGCCCTAAAAGAACTGAAATAGTTAATTTCCTTTCGCTTTTTCTTTTTTTGTTTTAAACTTGTATTAGAAAAGACTTTTATGAAAATTGCTTGCGCTCTCTTTGTGTCTTCTTTCTTGTTTTTGCAAGCTTTTGCACAGCAAACAGTTATCACGGGAAAAGTAATCGACCAAACTACCGGAGAAGGAATTCCTTTTGCAAGCGTCTTTTTTAAAAACACCACCGTAGGAACATCCACTAATTTTGAAGGACAGTTTGAGTTAAAAACAGACCATCCCGGAGACTCTCTTATTGCTTCTTATATTGGATACAAGCCTTTAGCTAAAAAAATAGTTAAAGGGAAAACACAAAACATTAATTTTTACTTAACCGCAGATGTCGTAAACATTGAGGCTTTTACTGTATCGGCAAAAGGAGAAAATCCGGCATGGGCTATTTTAAGAAAGGTAATTGACAATAAAAAAGTGAATGACCCTAGAAGTCTTAATGCCTACCAATATGACTCTTATACAAAAATTGAGTTAGACGTTGACAATATTACCGACAAGTTTAGAAAGAAAAAGCCCGTAAAAAAGGTTATTGCCGTAATTGACAGTATTTCAAAAGTAAAAGGAGAAGACGGAAGGCCCATTATGCCTGTTTTCTTTTCTGAGTCTCTTTCTGAGTTTTATTATATCACCAGCCCTGAGCGCAAAAAAGAAGTCATTAAAAAAACAAAGCTTTCGGGTATTGCCGTTGAAGATGGTACATACGTATCTCAGCTTATCGGAACTTCTTTTCAGCAGTATAACTTTTACCAAAACTGGTTAAAAATTGTAGATAAAGATTTTGTTTCTCCTATTGCCGATAGCTGGCGAGCTTTCTATGAATATGAATTGGTAAATGTTGCGGAATTGGTTGGTAATGATTTATGTTACCGAATATCTTTCAAGCCCAAAAACCCGGAAGATTTGGCTTTCAATGGAACAATATGGATTGCAGACTCTTCTTATGCCATTAAGCAAATTGATGTAAAAATTGACAAAACTGCCAACCTTAACTTTATTGAAAAAATTGTTCTGCAACAGGAGTATGAAAATGTAGTAAGAGGCGGTGCCTGGCTTCCTTCAAAATCAAGAATTGTAATTGATGTAGGAGAAATTCGTGATGACTGGGCGGGAATGCTTGCCAAGTTTTACGTTTCAAACAGAAACTTTACCATTAATCAGCCTAAAGATTTAAAGTTTTATGAAGAGCCCGTTACGCTTGACGAACAAGCCATGTTAAAAGATGAAAAGTTTTGGGAAGAAAACAGACCGGATTCTTTAACTCAATATGATAAGGTAGTCTATAATCTAATTGACACTATTAACAACCTTCCTGTCGTTAAAACTTATGTTGAAATTGCAGATATTGTAATAAACGGATATAAAAGAATTGGAAAGTTTGATGTTGGGCCATATCCATATTTATATGCCTGGAACAGAATAGAAGGACACCGTTTTCAAATGGGCTTTAAGACAAACTACAAGTTCAGTAGAAAAACCACTTTTAAAGGCTATCTGGCATACGGAACACTTGACCAAAAGCTCAAGTACTCCGTTGGCGCTGACTATATTTTCAACCGAAGTAAATGGTTAGTAGGCGGTATTGAAAGAAAAGAAGATATTGACAGAGTAGGTATTTGGCGTTCAGACTTAGATGAAAAAAATACGCTTTTTATCGCTTCAAACCGTTGGGGAAATGTAAGCAATCCTTATTGGCATACTTTAAACAAAGCCTATTTACAAATGGATATTGTAAAAGGCTTCACTTCAAAAATTTCGTTTAGAAACCGAAACTTTAATCCTCTTTACAACTTTGAATATTTTAAACCAAGCTCTATTGAAGGAGGGCTTTATGAAACCGCTAGAACTTTTACTACTAGCGAAATAGAGCTAGAGTTTAGAGTTGCCTTTAAGGAAAAGTTATTGCAAAACGACAATTCCAGAGTAAGCTTTGGAACAGGTCAATATCCTATTTTTACACTTCGCTTTTCAGAAGGAATAAAAGGTGTCTTAGGAAGCAATTTAGCTTACAGAAAATACATGTTTGTAGTTGAGCAAAATGTACGTGTAGGTATTTTTGGGCGTACACAATATGAGTTGGAAACCGCCTACATTCCTTCAAGTGTTCCTTACCCTCTTTTAGAAAACCATTTAGGAAACATTACTCCTTTTTACAATACAAAGTCGTTTAACTTAATGGACATCTCTGAGTTTGTGAGCGACAAATACGTTTCATTAAGATTGACGCATAAATTTGAAGGTTTAATAAGCAACAGAATTCCGCTAATTAAAAAACTGGATTGGAGATTTTTTGCTACCTCCAACATCTTGTACGGTTCCGTTGGACAAAATAATCTTGCTCTTGTCCCTCTGTACGACTCAAATGGGTTTCCATTTAAGTTAAATAGCGAAGGCGTTCCTGTTCCTGTTTTCAAAAGCTTAAGAGATTTGCCCTACATAGAGGTTGGTTACGGAGTTTCAAATATTCTTCGTTTTGTAAGAATTGATTTTGTGCATAGAGTTACGCACTTAGGAAACGGAGCTAGACCTTTTGGAGTAAAGATTAGTACTAAATTTGAATTATAATCGTTAGCTTTAGGCTTTGGCATGGTTCATGTCAACAAAAAATTAACCTTTAAATTAATCATTATGAAAACAATAAACTTAACTGCCGCCTTATTATTCTCTTTAGGAAGCATAGTTACAATAAATGCACAAACCACAAAAGAAGCCATGGCTCCTTCTGATAAAAAAGAAGAAATGCACAAAAAACATCATGAAGAAATGATGAAAGAATTAAATCTTACTGAAAAACAAAAAGAAGAAATGCAAGAGGTAAGAAAAATGCACAAAGAAGACATTGAGCCAATAAAAAATGAGTTAAAAGAAAAAGAGGCTAGACTTCAAGAGCTTAAAGAAGATGAAAACGCAAATATTGATGAGGCAAATGCATTGATTGATGAAATTTATACCTTAAAAGCACAGAAAGAAAAATTAAAGTTTGTTCATCATCAGCAAATGAATAAAATTTTAACTGCAGAGCAAAGAGTTAAAATGAAAGAACTTCATGCAGAAAAAAGAGTTGCTAAGGACAAGCCTGCACACATGGAAAAACATTAGTCGAAAAGCGACCGGTGTGTCGCTTTTTTTATTGTATCGACTCAAAACGAAACCCTTTTTTTGAAAAATGCTCTAGTGTTTTAGGTAAAGTATAAAACAGCTTTTCTTCCGCCTTTTCGCTGTCATGAAAAACGACTATAGAGCCACCTTTGGTATTTTCCCTAACATTTTTCCAACAGCCCTCTTTAGAAATTGCAACGTCAAAATCTCCACTTAAAACATCCCACATGATTATTTGATGTGTTTTTAACACCTCATCATACTGAGCCTTTGTTATCTTTCCATAAGGCGGTCGAAACAGTTTAGAAGAAAAAACCTTTTCGCATTTTTTAAAGTCTGCTAAGTAACCTTCTTTTGAGGTTTTTTTTCCGTTCAAATGAGAGTAGGTATGATTGGCAATTATATGGCCTTGAGTCTTAATTTGCTCAAACAAGTCAGGGTGTTTTTCTACCCTTTCTCCTATACAAAAAAAGCTTGCTTTGGCTTGGTATTTGTCAAGTTCTTCCAATACAAATTCTGTTATTCCGGGAGTTGGTCCGTCATCAAATGTAAGAAAGATAGAGTGAGGTAATTTAGGAACATCCCAAACAAATTTTGAAAAGTATTTTTTAATTAAATATGGCGTTTTTACTAAGTACAACTTCCGCTTTTTTTAAATTGGTAAACTAATGTGTTTCAAATGTACTCTTTTTAATACCTTTGCCAGACGATGATAAAATCTTTTTTAAGCTTCTTTTTTCTTTTGAGTTTTGGATTCAGTTCCTTTTCTCAGGAAGAATTTCATATTATGTATGGAGATACCGTCTATATGAAAAAAGTTTACCTTATAGTTGGTGAAGATGTGGACAACTATCTGGAGCGGTTTATTATGAAAAAAGGTGTAGCTGACGGGCACTGGAAAATTTATTATGACAAAGGAAAAACCAAATTAAAAATAGAAGGTAATGTAGAAAACGGCTTACAAGAAGGACCTTGGACCAGCTACAGCTCTTCCGGAAAGAAGTCAAAAGAAATTAATTTTAGAAAAGGCGTTTTGCACGGAGAAGAAAAATACTTTAATAGTAATGACGGAAGTGTTTTAATACAGTACACTTACACCAATGGCTCACGAAATGGTTATTACTTTGTAACACATGCCAATGGAAAAAAATGGCAAGACGGTTATTTTTTGGATGGTTTTCCAAATGGAACCTGGAATTACTGGGATGTTGACGGAAAACTTATTAAAGTCAGAACCTTTTCAAAGGGTGATTTAGTACACGAAAAAACTTTCACAAACAAATGAAAAAACTTCTCTCCTTATTCTTAACCGCAACCTCTGTTCTTGCTTTACAAGGACAGTCTTTGTTGTGGGAAATTTCCGGAAAAAACTTAGACTCCCCTTCTTATCTCTATGGTACTATTCACATTCAGGACAAAAGAGTGTTTGCCCTGCCTGATACTGTTTGGAGTATCTTTAAAAGCTGTGACGCCTATGCAATGGAAGTGCTTTTAAGCGACATTGACCCTAAGCTTGTGCAAGAAAAAATGCTGCTGGAAAAAACAACCTTAAAAGAATTGTTCACTCCGGAAGAATATGCCTTTGTCGATTCTATGATTAAAGATAAATTAGGCATGAGCGCCATGGCGTTCAATAAAATGAAGCCTTTCTTTATTTCCGCACAAATGATGAAGGGAGACTTAAAAAAAGAAATGCCATTAGCCTTAGATATGTATTTGTTAGACGAAGCAAAAAAGCTTAATAAAAAACCACTTTCCATTGAAAAGTTTGAAGAACAAATTGCGGCTGTTGATGCTATTTCTCCCAAAGAACAAGCCAAAATGTTATTGAAAAGCCTAAAAGACACTTCTAGCCAAAGTGAAAAATTTGAAGAGCTTATCAGTAATTATTTAAAGCAGGACTTGGAGCAGTTGATGATCTTGATGAACGACACCTCCATGCCCGAAAATTTTACCAAAGAGTTTTTGGACAAGCGAAATAAAGTAATGGCAAAAAACATCGCCAAGTATAGCGCAGAACAAAAAACCTTTAACGCAGTTGGTGCTGCGCACCTGGGTGGAGAAAAAGGAGTTATTGCTTTATTAAGGCAAAAAGGATATACCGTTAAACCTGTTGAGTTTTCTTTTAATGAAGAAAAATAAAGTCTTAATTGTTCATGCTCATCCGGAAAAAGCTTCTTTCTGTTCCAGCTTAAAAAATGCTGCTTCCTCCTATTTTACTGAGGCCGGTTGCGAAGTAAAAGAAAGTGATTTATGCGCCATGGGATTTAATCCTGTTGGTGATAAACATGACTTTATCAGCTTGCAAAACCCTGATTTTTTTAAATATCAGATGGAACAAGTGCACGCTTTTCAAAACAATCTGTTTGAAGAAAGCTTAAAAGCTGAAATGGAAAAACTGGAGTGGTGCGATATTCTAATTTTTAACTTTCCTTTATGGTGGTTCGGTCTTCCCGCTATTTTAAAAGGCTGGGTAGATAGGGTCTTTGCCATGGGGTTTGTGTACGGTGCGGGAAAAGGAGTGTATGACAATGGTATTTATAAAGACAAAACAGCCTTTGTTACTATTACCACCGGAGGCCCTCAACAAGCCTATGGAGAGTCAGGCAAAAATGGCAACTTAGATAACATTCTATTTCCTATCCATCATGGCATGTTTTACTTTGTGGGTATGACGGTTTTACCTCCTTTTATCTGTTTTAGCCCTGCCAGAATAACAGAAGAAGAAAGAAAAAGCGAGCTTGTTCGCTACCGAAATTATTTAGAGAATATGGATAATCATACTCCTGTTTACACTAATAAATAATTTCTTTCTTTTAGGTAAAAATACCTAGTCTCTATTTTTTTGTTACCTTTACCTTACACAAAGTCAGCGTGTTAGCCTGCTTTGATTTTTAAAAATTTAAAGTAAAATGCGAAATATTAAACTTTTATTTGCTCTTTCCTTTTCGTTTTTATCTTTTATTAATTTATACAGTCAGCCGGCAGGATATAATTTTGGTAAGCAAGTGCTTATTCAGGCATCACAAGTTGCGGGTGGTACGCCTCTAACAAATTTCCCGGTTTTAATCCATTTTACAGACCCTGACTTAAGAACAGTGGCCAATTCCGGAAATGTTGAAAATGCTAATGGATACGATATTATTTTTACCTTGAGCGACTGTGTAACCCAGCTTGACCACCAAATAGAAAGATACAATGCCGCAACAGGAGAGTACATTGCCTGGGTTAAAATACCATCACTAAGTAATTCTACCAATACCAACATACACATGTATTACGGTAATTCGGGAATTAGTGCAAATCCTTCCGTAAGCTCTACCTGGAATGTAGGCTATGACGGTGTTTGGCATTTAAACAACACCTTTGCAGATGCCAGCGGAAATGGAAATAATGGAACCAATAACGGCTCAGCAAATATGACCCCTGCAAATAACAGTGGAAACGGAAGAAACTTTACCGACCCAAATCACTGGATTGAGCTCCCTTCTCATCCCAACAGAAACAATAGTTTTTCTTACACCGCATGGATAAGAACAGCAGACAATACGCGTGCAGGACAAAGAGTAATATGTGATGATGCCACCAATGCCAATGGCTGCCATGCATTAAGCGTTGGCGACCCGGGAACAGGGATGTTGCGTTTTTATATCAGAGGAATGAATCCAGTTAGCCTTGATTCACCGGGAGGAACCATTAATAATAACACCTGGCACTATGTAGCGGGAGTTTACGACCACTCTACCCGCACAAAATTTATGTATGTTGACGGAGCTTTAATTACCAGCGCTGTTGTTACAGGAGCTTTTGGAACACCTACCGGAAACGCCTCCATTGGTGGTGAAGTAGCCGCTGGAGAAACTGCCAATCGATTTCATGGAGACATTGATGAGGTAAGAGCCATTCCGGCAGTATTATCTGCAAGCTGGATTGCTACGGAATATAACAATCAAAACAGCCCTTCTACCTTTTATGTAGTTTCGGCACAAATGAGTGCCTCTGTACTTTGTGCTACGTTGCCTACAGAGCTAATAAGTTTTAGATGCTCCGCTACAGAACATAAAACAGTGACCATTGAATGGGAAACTGCTTCAGAAGTCAATAACGATTATTTTACCATTGAGCGCTCACAAGACGGAAAAGCATGGCATGAAATAGAAAGAGTAAACGGAGCAGGAACCTCTTCTACCCATAAAAATTATGAGGCGGTAGATGAAAACCCTTTTGCCGGCATTTCTTATTATCGATTAAAGCAAACTGATTTTGACGGCAGTTTTGACTACTCGCAAACGGTAACCGTAAACTTTGATGATATTGAAAGCTCTTCTGTTTCCATTTATCCAAACCCTACCAGCAATAAAATTATTGTAGAAGCCAACCTATATGAGCTGCAACAGATAGGGGTTTATGATATGCTTGGGCAAGAGGTAACCCTCCTAACTTCTCAAAGCACAATACAAAACAATAAAATAGAAATAGACCTTTCCGGCTTAAGTCCCGGAGTATATTTTATAAAAACAACAACCACTACTTCAAGGGTGGTAAAGCAGACTTCTTTTTAGCTTTTACTATAGCAATTAAATGTCCGTCTTGGGCATTCATATTTCATTTTACACTATATTTGAATACCTAATCTATTTACTATGAAAACTATTATTGGAGTTTGTGTTAGTCTTTTATTATTAATTGGTTGTGGAAGTGCTTATGAAGAAAAAGAATATATGTCTAGCGAAAACAGTGCGTCTTATTCAGATTCCATTACAGAATATTCTAACGGGTTCGTTTCTTCTTCAGCGGCTGCTGTTAGTAAAGACACTTCCAGAAAGTTTATTCGAACTGCCGATTTAAAGTTTAGAGTTAAAGATGTTTTTAAAGCTACGCTTTCATTAGAAGACATTGCAGCTAGTTATGGTGGCTTTGTTACCTACACTCATTTAAACAGCTCTATAGACCGAAAAGATGTAACGCCTATAAGCGCAGACTCCTCCTTGGAATCCATTTTTTATACGGTAAAAAACGAATTGATTATAAGAGTGCCAAATACCAAATTAGATAGCGCAATAAGAACTATGGCTATTCACATTGACTATCTTGATTATCGAACAATTAAAGCACAAGATGTAACCCTTTCTTTGGTTTCAAACAAGCTCACCCAAAAAAGAATTGAAGACCACTCCGAAAGAATTACTGATGCCATCGATAATAGAGGTAAAAAGCTTAAGGAAACTTCCAATGCCGAAGAAAACCTGTTAAACAAAAAAGAGTTGGCAGACAAAGCAAAGTTATCTTCTCTAAGCATTCAAGACCAAATTGATTACAGCACCATTAACTTAAATATTTATCAAAGGCAATCCGTAAAAAGAAGCGTTATGGAAAACTTTAAAAACATTGACGCATATCAGCCTAGCTTCTTTTCTCAGGTATGGGAATCTATTAAAACCGGATGGGATGTTTTAAAAAATATTGTTGTTGTTTTATTTGGAATCTGGCCATTATTTTTGTTTGCCTTTTTAGGGTGGGTCGTTTATAAAAGCTTTTTTAAAAACTCCTAAGAAATAATTTATTTCTATATTTTAACCCTTTAAGAGATAGCTCTTTCAACATTTTATCCTGTCTAAAGGCAATTACTATCTTTGCCTTGCTATGATAAACTACAACCCAAAAAGCTGGTTAGTTCATATTTTATCGCTTCATAAGAGCGACACCATTCGTATTCTTTGGCAGGAAATTTTATTCATTGCCGGGCTTACCACTATTATTACGTTTGTAGAGCTAACCTACTTCCCCAACGTAAAGCTGCTGAAAGACCTCATGTCAGTGTATTCATTGATTGGCTTTGTGCTGTCACTATTGCTTGTTTTTAGAACCAATACAGGTTACGACAGATGGTGGGAAGGAAGAAAAAAATGGGGCGAACTGGTAAACAACACTCGTAATCTGGCTATTAAACTATCGGCTACAGGGATTGCCAATGAAGACAAAAACTTCTTTAGCCGAATGATTAGTAACTATGCCTTTGCAGTAAAAGAACACTTAAGAAAAGGAGTGTTGATAAACGAGCTTAACTTAACCGAAGAAGAAAAAGCAGCTCTGCAAAAGACCGAACATATTCCCAACCACATTGCCCAAAGCATTTACCAAAAACTATACACGATAAAACAAAACGGACAAATTACCGAAACCGATTACCTGGTGTTAGACACCAACCTCAAAACATTTTCTGACATTACCGGTGCCTGCGAGCGAATTAAAAACACCCCCATTCCCTATTCGTACAGCCTCTTTTTAAAGAAGTTTATTTTTATTTACGTTACCACCATGCCGCTGGCGTTTGTTTCTTCCTTTGGCTATTGGTCTATTTTGCTTACCACTTTTGTGTTTTACATTTTGGTAAGTATAGAAATACTGGCAGAAGAAATAGAAGACCCTTTTGGCACTGACGATAACGACTTACCCACCGATGAGCTCTGCCAAAAAATAAAAGCAAACGTTGATGAGGTGCTGATTAAATAAAAGCTAAAGCCTTTATATATGAAAACAATAGTATTCTTTTCTTTTTCGTTGTTTTTATTGATTATTTCAGGTTGCAGAGAAGAACACAAGGAACCAGAAAACCTTAATAAAAACTCTTCTACCTATCATGATTCTTTGAGTTTGGTTCAAACTCCCAATACAGAAAGCAAACACAGTCAACTATCGGATTGTAACTTTGTATATGACACTATTACCCGAAAAGCTTATCAAATGCACCTTCACATACTCGACAAGTTCAACCACAAGGAAAAAAGAGGGTATGTTCGCGACTCAAATGGAGATACCATAAACAATTTTCTTTACCATCAAGACATTTCTGCTTTTATAGCATCTCTTGAACCAAGTGAAACAGGCGTTTATTACACCCTTACCAACAAAGTTGTTTTTTTAATCCTGGAACAAGATCCTCAAATGCTAGACTATGGTTTACCCGTTAGCGACAACAAAAACTTTTTTTACTTTTTAGAGCATATAAAAAACCCTATTTGTAATAATCTATCCATTGATAGTATTGCAAAAAATATAATACTGAAAATGAATGAGCCTCATGAAAAGGCAAAGAACAATAAAAGACTCCTTTTAGAACATTTACGCTCTATAAAATAACTTTATTGTTTTATCTATCTCTGCCAATTTGGCGTAAAAAGGGTCGGCTTTGACGTAATGTGCGTCTCGTTTGGCGTAAGTTACGCCATTAATGGCGTTCGCTACGGCTCTTGAGGCGTAAATTTCGCAAGCGTTGGCGTTCCGAACGCCTCTTTAGGCGAAAGTTTCGGCACCGTTGGCGCTCGTAGCGTCTCCGTTGGCGTAAAATGCGACACGCTTGACGCAAGTTGCGTCAGCTTTGGCGTAGTATACGTTGCTGCCGAGCCTCTGCACACCTCTTCTGACCTTCCGTACGCTAATTCGATTGTTTAATACGCTATTTTAGAGGCATGTTTCCTCTTCACGGAGCAATAAAAGGTCTATGTTGAATAAAATAAGCCTGCTTTTGAGTAAATGATGGGCGAAGCGGATGCAAAAAAGAAACACCGCCAGGCTACAAAGAGCACGGGCGGTGTTTACCAGAACTGAAAAAACAAGAAAGAATTCTTTACGAACTAGGCGCAGGCGGTTCGGGCGTTGTTCCATCGCCATTATCGGCAGAGGAAGAATTGCCCGGAAACCGTTCGGCAAGGTCTTCTACAATAGCACCCGTGCCGGGTACGTTGCCTTTGGCGGCTTGCTTTACACTATTGTAAAAAATAAGCGCCTGCTCAAACTCTTCTTTGCCCAGCGCCAAAATAGTATCATCAACCGCCTCTACCAAAGTGTTCAGCTCTCTGATAATGTGCAGCAGTTGCTCGCGCAAGTCATGGTCTTTTTGAAACTCCGCCACATTTAGGTAAGGCGGCACCAAGTTAGGATGTGCCGAAGCGTACTCCAGACACTTGCTAACAAACGCCAGACTTTTGTCGCCCATTTTTAGTCCGCTTCTACGCTCATCGGCAGTAAGGTTTACCAAAAATGGCAAAGCTGCTTTAATGGCATTAATACGATTGATAATTTGATTGTAATCTCCGGTGCTTAGGTTCTCCGAGATGTTGTTATAAGGACACATAATATCCTCCTTTTGTTTTTAGCTTCACTTGTCAGGCAAAATGAATGTATTACATTTATTTGTTTCTTCTTTCTGTACCTGACTTTTTCAAGTTCTGATGTTAAAAACGCAGCTTTTTAGGTTTTTAGTATTTAAAAAATGTTAAAAATTTAACTTCTTTTATTGGGGCGTGCCGTTTAGCCGGCCAATTATACATAAAATCAGGCAGCTTAATATAATGTATGCGTTTAAAGCGAAAAAGTATTATTTTTATATCCATAACGGTTGGTTATGAGACATATGCCATTTAGCCAATAGTTGTGCTTCATGCGAAATTCAAAAAAAATGGACTTAAAATTTAGACAGGCAAACCTTAACGATTTAGAAGAAATACAGGAATTGTTTGTTGAGACAATTAAAAGTACTTGCAAAAATGAATATAATAAGCAACAGATTGACGCTTGGGTTTCTTCCGTTGAAAATAAAGAAAGATGGAAATCCATTTTAGCCAATCAATACTTTTTAATAGCTGAGATTAACAATAAAATGGTTGGATATGGTTCTTTGGAGAATGGAAATTATTTGGACTTCATGTATGTGCATAAGGATTTCTTGAGAAAAGGAATCGCCAATTTGATATTTGAAAAACTGAAAGCTAAATCATTAGAACTTGGTTTTGAAAAGTTGACTTCTGATGTAAGCAAAACTGCTCGACCATTTTTTGAAACCAAAGGATTTAAAGTAATTAGAGAAAACAAAAATATGATGAAAGATGTGGAAATTATTAATTATCACATGAGTCAGTAAAAACACGAAAGCACAACAATGTGTATAGTGCATAGCACCCTGCGGGACAGCAACGCTTTTTAGCCGGAACGTTGGCGGTCACTTAAATATATCATACACAATCGAAAAATAACATAAACAATGTTTACACTAGAACAAATTAAAGAGGCTCACGGCAAGGTGAAGTCCGGAGCAGACTTTCCCGCCTACATTCAAGACCTGAAAAAATTAGGCGTTTCTCATTACGAAACTTTTGTAATAGATGGGCACATCAACTACTACGGAGCTAATGATTATAAAATTACATCTCCGGCAAAATATGATACTTTAGTACTTGCAAAAACATCCGACAAAGAGAAGTTTAAACTAGACTTAAGGGCTCACCAAAGCGGAAAAACCGATTATCCTACATTCTGCAATGATGCGGCCAAATCAGGCGTTGAGAAGTGGGCTGTTGTTATGGATAAGATGACTTGCTCTTACTTTGACCTGTCGGGCAATAAAATATTGGTGGAAGAAATTCCGCAATAAACCGAAGTGATGAAAAAAACGATTCTTTTTTTAATGCTTTTTTCAATAGGTATCTGTTACGGTCAGGTGCAAACCTATTATGTAAAGCCCGTGTTAACAGATGTAAACTATTCTCCAACGGAAGATAGCAGCGCTATTAGCATCAATACAACCTCTCCGGTAAATAAGCTGTTCCTTTTTATCGGTGGAACCGGAAGCAGCAGCTCAAAAGATTATAATGCACTAAGGCTTCATGCTGCCAACCTTGGATTTGACTTTATTAATTTAAGTTATCCCAACAACGTTGCAGCTGCCAGCCTGGCAAATAGTAATGACCCTCTTGTGTTTGATAAATACCGACAAGAAGTATGTTTTGGTACATCTATAAGCAATGATGTAACGGTTGACAGTTTAAACTCTATTTATACAAGAACCTTAAAGCTGATAAAATACCTGGACGTAACTTATCCTTCACAAAATTGGGGGCAGTACTTAGCTTCTCCGTCTTCAATAAATTGGTCAAAAGTATTAGTAGGCGGACACTCTCAGGGATCCGGTCACGCCTGTTATCTTGCAAAGCAATATTTGGTTGAAAGGGTTTTAATGTTTTCGGGCCCTAATGATTATAGCAACTTTTTTTCGGGCCCTGCAAACTGGCTAAATCAGGCAGGCACAACACCAATAAACAGGCATTATTCTTATTTAAGCCTCAATGATGAAGTGGTGGCTTTTTCCAAACAGTTTGCAAACATTTCAGGGCTAGGAATGCTTGCAAGTGACGATACTACCTTTGTTGACAACATTTCTTCTCCCTATGGAAACTCCCGATGCCTTTACACTACACAGCCTCCCGGGCTGGTATTGCTTAACCATAATGCGACCATTAAGTTAAGCACAATTAATAATGATGTATGGACGTATATGCTAACATCAACTATTGTGGCAGGACTAGAAAACAATCCAAAAGTGAATGATATTAAAATCTTTCCCAACCCGGCTAAAGATTTCATATTCTTAGCTCTAGATAATCCTCAAAACCAACTCGTGTATTCAATTTATAATGTATCCGGGCAATTATTAAAACAGAATTTACTTGTTCAGCAGAATGGTGGATACAAAATCGACATTTCTTTTCTTAAGCCGGGAGCTTATATTTTAAATGTGAATGGGCTTCCTAAAAGGTTTATAAAGTTATAATGAATAAGCTTAATACAATACAACTTTTTCTTCTTGCACTCGCTTGTTCGTGCAATTTTATAGAGGAAAGCCATTCCGACAGTAGAGGAAGGGATTCATTGAGTAATTCAACTAAAATATCCTTTCCGTCCACAACGTATGAATTCCCAAACATTGAACTTCCGAAGAACTTCTATTTAGATAGTATTACGATTTACGATACAATATCAAGAGCCAGTTATACAGCTTATTGCTTGCAGTCTAATCTATTGGAGAATAAAAAGTTCAATCAAGAAATACAGCAATTTGTAAAAGGCCTAATAACAATTGAGCAAAGTTATATAGACTCGTATAACGAAAACTCTCCTATTGATATAATACATTCTTTCCTATTAAGACCTGTGGAAATTTATACGGACAGTAAAATCATTAGTGTCTCTAATATTATTGATACATATACAGAGGGAGGAAATCATCACAATTATGTGCGGAGTACATTCAATTTTAATTTAAATACAAATAAGCTGATTCAAATCAATGATATTTTTAGCTTGTATAATAAAAATGATTCGACTGAATTTGTTCGATATGCAGAACAACACACGAATGATTGTATAGAATGGGGTTGGCCATATAAAAATCTTGATTTTTCATTTACTGAAAATGGTATTTATATCAATCCAAATCTATCATGGGCTTGTGTCGCAACAAGGTCTTTGCTTCCTTTAGATGAAGGGAATAATTTCATTAAGAAAGAATGGATAAAAATCAAAAGCAACAAAAAAACCCCTTTAAAACCAAGGTTTAACCATTAAGGGGGTAATTGTTTTTTCCTCTCCTAAAGGAGCGGGTTAAGCAATATTGTTGTACACCGCCTGCACATCATCGTCTTCATCAATCTTATCCAGCAGTTTCTCAATATCCACTAATTGTTCTTCGGTAAATTCGGTGGGGTTGTTGGGTATGCGTTGCAAGGAAGATTTGCTTACTTCTATGCCTAGCTTTTCCAATACTTCGGACATGTTTCCAAAATCAGTATAGTCGGTATATACATAAATTACGCCTTCGTTTTCTTCCATGCTTTGCAGGCCACCGTCTATCAGTTCCAGCTCCAGCTCTTCCATGTCTTTGCCTTCGGGCTTGTTAAACTCAAACACTGCTTTTCTGTCAAACAAAAACTCTAATGAACCGGTAGGCACTAATGAACAGTCAAACTTATTGAAATAAGATTTAATGTTGGCAACGGTACGAGTGGGATTGTCTGTAGCACATTCTATAAATACCAATACTCCGTAAGGTCCTTTTCCTTCGTAATTAATTTCGGTATAGCTTTCGGCATCTTTTCCCGAAGCTCTTTTTATGGCTGCCTCAATGTTGTCTTTCGGCATGTTTTGCGCCTTAGCATTTTGAACGGCCGTTCTCAGCTTGGCGTTCATTTCTAAGTCGGCACCGCCTTCTTTTGCTGCCATAGTAATGGCTTTTGCCAGCCTTGGAAACACTCTGGACATCTTGTCCCATCTTTTTTCTTTTGCCGCTCTTCGGTATTCAAATGCTCTTCCCATTGTTTTCTATTTTGTTGCAATATTACAAAACAAAGCCAAAAAAACCCTGACATTGTCAGGGTCATTTTTTATCAGAATCGTTTATCCTTTTCTAAATAAATATCTGGTTAAATAAATTCCTTGTTTTCCTCCGTCTGTAGGACTTTGTACTCCCGTAGAAACATCGTATAGCTCCCATCCTTGAGAAGAAAGCGTATTGATGCGCTGCATAATGTCATTATCGTTTTGTTGAATGTTGCCAAAGTTAATTCCCACTCCGCTGTAAAAGTTCTCCAGTTTAGCTTCTTCTTGTCCCATGTCAGGATAAGTAATAAGTACTTTAGAGCGTCCTATCCCCATGGGAATGATAGACTCTACGGTGGTCATTACCATGTATTGTTCAGCACCATCATCGGCACTTGGTTTAAATGCAAATATTAAAACAGCTATGTTTATTGCAGCCAATAATATAATTCCATTCTTTTTCATTTTGTTGATTTTAATTGGTTTGATGTTTATAATTTCAAATGTAATAAATTTAAAGTCTATGCCGAATGGCTATTTTTGTGGCAAATTAAACAGGGATGAGAACAATTGATGATTTTAATTTTTCAGGAAAACGAGCATTGATAAGGGTTGACTTTAATGTTCCACTGAATGACAAATTTGAAGTAACCGACAACACCAGAATTAAAGCAGCTTTGCCAACCATTCAAAAAGTGTTGAAAGACGGAGGAAGCGTAGTATTGATGTCTCATCTGGGAAGACCCAAAAACGGACCTGAAGAAAAGTTTTCATTAAAACACTTAGTTCCTGCCTTAGAAAACCTTTTAAGCAAAGCCATATTGTTTGCTGACAATTGTATCTCAGACGAAGCCAAAGAAAAGTCTGCACAACTAAAAACCGGAGAGGTGTTACTATTAGAAAACCTCCGTTTTTACAAAGAAGAAACCTATGGCGATTTAAATTTTTCCGAGCAACTTTCTGCTCACGGAGATATTTATGTAAACGATGCTTTTGGAACGGCACACCGTGCACATGCTTCAACCGCCATCATTGCACGATTTTTTCCTAACCACTCTTGCTTTGGCTACTTAATGCGTGATGAGGTAGCGAATCTGGAAAAGCTTTTAAGAACAGCTGAAAAACCATTCACTGCTATTGTGGGTGGCGCAAAGGTTTCTTCAAAAATTGCCGTAATCGAAAACTTGCTGGACAGTGTTGACCACTTAATTGTGGGTGGCGGAATGAGCCACACCTTTACTAAAGCAATGGGTGGAAATACCGGAAAATCATTAGTAGAAGCAGACAAACTGGACTTAGCCAAAGAAATTTTAGCAAAAGCAAAAGCCAAAAATGTTGAAATTCATTTACCGGTGGATTGTGTTAACTCAAAAGTGTTTGAAGACAATTCCCACACCGAAACAACTCCCGCTGATGAAATCGGAAACGATTGGATGGGTTTAGACATTGGTCCAAAAACCATTGAAAACTATACAGAAGTAATTCTAAAATCTAAAACCATTTTGTGGAATGGCCCAATGGGCGTTTTTGAGTTTGAGCACTTTGCCCAAGGTACTATTGCGGTTGCCAAGGCGATTGCTAAGGCAACTGAAAACGGAGCATACAGTTTAGTAGGTGGCGGAGACTCTGTTGCAGCCATTAACCAGTTTAACATGGCTGACCAAGTAAGCTATGTTTCTACCGGTGGCGGTGCTATGTTAGAGTATATTGAAGGGAAAGAATTGCCCGGAGTTGCCGCTATCCTTCACCCTGAAAACCACAGTGTGGAATAATTTTTGTTTTTTTGCATCGGTGAAAATCTTTACTTCCATATTATTTGTTTCTTTTTCTGTGATTGGTTTTTCGCAGAAAGTCGATACCGTCAAAAAAGATACGGGTTCGGTCACGATTATTCAAGAGCCCTATCTGGAAACACTTTTAACTACTTACAAAGAAACTTATGAGCTTCAAGGGTATCGTATCCAGGTGTATTCAGGCACCACCAAGAAAGAATCTAATCAAGCTCGGGCAAGCTTTTTGAGCAAATACCCTAGAATGGCTACTTATGAGGTTTATAACGCTCCTAACTTTAAAATTCGGGTGGGAGATTTTACGAATCGCTTTGAGGCGCTTTTGTTCTTAGAAGAAATAAGAGGAATGTTTCCGGCTGCTTACTTAGTGAATGATATTGTAGAGTTTAAGCCCAAAAAGAAATAACTACTTTTTTTTCTTTCTTACTTTTTCGCTCTCCTCTTCTACTATTCCAAAAAAATCTACCATAAAAAGTTCTTGGTAAATTGCCATTCTTTCTAACCACTCTTTTTGTTGTGTAGTGTCTAATGGAATTTCAATAGCTGAAAAAATAGATGGCATGCTATCGGTAAGATTAAAATGGTTTTTATCCAGATCAAACTGTTGCGGAAACTGCCCTTGATGAAATAAATAGGTTTCAAACAGTTTTTGTAAAGAGTCCGGCTGAATAGTTATTGGTTGTTGAGCCTTACCGCTCGTTGCAATCAATAAAAATAGGATGGCGTAAATTTTATTCATGCTGTCTATATAACAAAAAAGCTGCCAAAATTGGCAGCTTTAGTATTATCGTTTGTGGTTGTTATTTAACTACCTGAAACTTTCCTTTTGTTACAAACTGACCCGTAGGCGTTTGTATTTGATAGAAGTAAAAGCCGTTTGAATAGTTCGCAACATTTACTTTTGAAAGCTCGCTATTTATTCTTTGCTCGGCAACTTTTTGTCCTGAAGCATTATAAACCAATATCGTTCCCGCATCAATATCAGGGTGGCTAATGGTTAACTCACTATTAGCAGGAACAGGGTAAGCATTCGCCTGATAGTTTTTATCTAATTCCGAAACAGAGTTTACGTATTTAGCGTGTAAATAAGTTATGTCATCTGTGTTCATTCCTGTTAATGGGTCATATCTCATCTCTACTAAATTAAATTTAGCCGCAGGATCATTTGACCACCATGTTTTAGTGTAAGTCGTATCCATTGCGTCAGTAATTAATGTCCAGGTTCCCGGAAGCAATGGAGAGTGAACAAAAATAGAGTCCCATCTATATGAAATGGTTTGTATTCTTAAAGAAGCAAACGTTCCGCTTGGAAGAGTAATGCTTCCCCATGCATCAACCGTATCAAAATGAGTTTCCCAAGAAACATATCTGATGGAATCGATTGGCGGTGGGCCGGAAATATTTGTGTCTACCGTAATTTTTATTGCTCTGTATAATGGAGTTGAATAAGTGTTTCCGTAAGCTGTCGGGAATTTTAACAACACTCTTCCCGGATTCCATTTTAAAATTTCTTTAGAGCCGTTTCCAAAAACATCAACCGCTCCGCCCATTAATCTTAAATCAGCAGTACTTTTGTTGATATAAAAATAATCTGAGCCTGAAGGGTCGTTAGGGTTAAAACCTGCTAAATTAGCTCCGGGAAACTGAGCTGCATAAGGCGTCCAGTTTTTATTCGTTAATTCAGTAGTGTCTTCTCCCCAGTTTTGGAAAGAAAAATTCCATGTCTGGTTCGTTCCTGCCGCACCTACGGCATAAATGTTTTTATTAGTATCTGTTCGTTGAATATAGGTATCTCCTATATCTCCTATGTCATTGCTATTCATTGTTATTTGGGCGTTAGCTCCTACAAACAATGCCGTTGAAAGAAAAAGGGTACTTATTTTTTTCATAGACTTAATTTTTTTGATTTCCGCAAATTAACACATTTTTTTTTAATCGCCTTAATTAACGCTCTGCATTTGAGATAGTTTTTGGTACATCCCGGGTTGCTTTATCAAGTCTTCGTGCTTTCCTCTTTGAATGATTTTTCCATTATCTAAGACAATAATTTCCGTTGCATTTAAAATAGTGGACAATCGGTGGGCGATAACAATGCTTGTTCTGTTTTTCATTAAATTTTCAATGGCTTGCTGCACCTTTTTTTCAGACTCCGTGTCTAGCGCTGACGTTGCCTCATCTAATATTAAAATTTGGGGATCGTTTAATAATGCTCTGGCAATACATATTCGCTGCCGTTGCCCGCCAGAGAGCTTGCTTCCTCCTTCTCCGATATTCGTGTAATAGCCTTTTTCAAGCCCCTCTATAAATTCATGTGCATTGGCTGCTTTTGCCGCTTCTATTACCTGTTGTTCGGTAGCATTTTTTGTGCCCAGCGCAATGTTGTTAAAGATGCTATCATTGAATAAAATGGAATGTTGAGTAACGACTCCCAGCATTTTCCTCACGTCTTCCGAGCGACAGTTTTTAATGTTTTTTCCGTCAATCAACACCTCTCCCTCTGTGGGTTCGTGAAATTTAGGAAGTAAATCTGCCAGCGTAGATTTTCCGCCACCGGAAGGACCTACTAACGCAATAGTGTCTCCTTTTTTAATTTCTATGTTAATGTCGCTAAGCGCCACTTTATCACCATAATTAAATCCAACCTTTTTAAATTCAATGACTGAGTTGAATTCTTTTAGTTCAATTGGTTGCTGCGGTTCTTTTATTTTTTCCTCTTGAGTTAACAGCTCTTCCACTCTGTCGGCTGATGCCGCTCCTTTGTTGGCATTATTGATAGCTGTTGAAAATGATTTAAGCGGATTGATAAGCTGAGAAAAAATGATGATGTAGCCCAAAAACTCTTCGCCTGTCATTACGTCTCCGTCCAGCACCAGACTTCCACCATAATACACTAGTGAAATCATTACCAATGCGCCTAAAAACTCACTTAGCGGAGAAGCCAGGTCTCTTTTTCTGAAGGCTTTTATCATGGTTTTGGTAAAGCTGGTGTTTATTTCGTTGAACTGGCTTTTAGATTGCTCTTCCGCATTAAAGGCTTTTATGACCCTTAGCCCTGAAATGGATTCTTCTACTTTGGAGATTAGTTCTCCCAGTTTTTGTTGTGCTTGCGTAGAAGTTCTTTTTAAGCTTTTTCCCAATCTTCCGATTACCAGCCCGCTGAGTGGAAGCAAAACAAGCGCAAAAACGGTTAATTGGGGGCTCATGGCAAACATGGTTGCCATAAACAACAGTATGGCTATCGGCTCTCTAAAAAGCAGCTCTAAGGAGCTTAAAATAGACCATTCTATTTCCTGTACGTCATTGGTGATTCTGGTAATTAAATCTCCTTTGCGGGCATCGGTGTAGTAAGATAAATGCAGGCGGGTCATTTTTTCAAACACCTTTTTTCTGATGTCATAAACCACTCCATTTCTGATAACGGCAATAAAATACATGCCGAAATAGCGGGTAACATTTTTAAGTAAAAACAAAGCGCCCACCATTAAACATATTGCCACCAGTGTTTCCGCTTTTCCGTTTTGAATGATGTAATTGCTCATCCAGTGGTTAAAGCTTTGTTCTAAAAATTCTTTAGACATGCTAAACTCCGGCTTGGGCACAAAAGGAATTTCTTCACGAAACAGCAATTGCAGAAAAGGAATAAACAGCAACAGCGACAATAAATTAAATACTACCGACAGAATATTAAAGAAAATATTGAGAAAGGCATATTTTTTATAGCCCTTAACATAAGCGAGTATTTTAAAAAAGTTGCGCATGCAAACACAAAGAACGTAAAAATTTGATTTTAGTGTTTTTTACACCCAATACAAAACATTATGTGACATATGGCATTTAACTAATAATTGACCATAATGTGAAAAAAAACTGGAAAACTTAATACAAAAACTTAAAACCGATTCTTAAGTTTTATAAATTTACATTATGAGCACTTTAGCAGAAGAGCCTGTTGTAACATATAATCAAATAAATTTGAGTTTTTCTAACTACACAAAGGAAAGAAAGCTCGAACCACTAGTAAAATGGGCGGGAGGAAAAGAGCAGGAATTAAAATATATCATTCCGAATCTCCCTGACTACTTTGAAAATTACTACGAACCTTTTGTTGGCGGTGGTTCAGTTTACACTGCAATTCAAGCAAAAAAATATTTTATAAATGACAAAGCACATGAATTAATTGATTTATATAAAATCATAGTTTCGGACGAAAGAGAAATGTTTTTCAATGCAATTGAGGAAATAATTCACAATTGGGAGGTTTTAGGAAATATTTCAGAAAAAAACCAGGCTTTTTTCATAAAAATCTATAAAGATTTTGCCTGTGGCAAAATCTCTAAGGATATTTTGTCCAACAAAATTTATGAGTTTATTTTAAAAAACTCTAAAGAATTCAACGGGCTTTTTTCTTCCTACTTTAACTTTAATATTGAAAATTTCCTAAAAGAGATAAAGAAAAACTTAGTCCGTAAAACCTCAAGAATGAAAGTTCTTGAAAAAGAAAAAGGAAAGTTGCCTGATAAAGATATTTTAGACAATGTCGAAACCGCATTGAAAAGTGCATTTTATATGCATTTCAGACACATTTACAACTTTCACAAAAAGTACGAACTAAACCTGGCGTTTTACACAGCAATATTTTTATTTATCCGCAATTACGCTTATTCTGGAATGTTTAGATACAATTCAAAAGGTGAATTTAATGTTCCTTATGGCGGTATTGCTTACAACAATAAAAACTTCAGAAAGAAAATTGATTATTTAAAATCTGAACCTTTAAAAAAGTTATTATCAAAAACTAATATTGTAAATGCCGATTTTCAAGAGTTTTTTAATCTCTTTGAGCCGAAGGAAAATGATTTTATCTTTTTAGACCCACCATACGACACTGAATTTAGCACATATGCTCAAAACGATTTTGTTAAATCTGACCAAAAAAGACTTGCTGACTTTTTAATTAATAATTGTAAGGCAAAATGGATGATGATTATAAAGAACACGGGTTTTATTTTTGATTTATACAATCATCCAAACATTAAGGTTTCAACATTTGATAAAACTTATTTAGTGAGTTTTATGAACCGAAACGACAAGAATGTTGAACATCTTTTAATCACAAACTATTAATAAAGAGTATGGCACACACAGAAGCACAAATAAGAAGAGCAATAAAGCCACTATTAACCGTTTATGGAGAATTAAACACAACAGAGGTTAAAGATTTATTACACACAGTTTTAATCTTTGACGCTGAGGACAATATACCATCGGCAACTCGAAATGAAGCTCTCATTATACAACGAATAGGTAATATTGTCGCACACCAAGCAGATATAGTAAAAATTTATGATGAAGGATTTATAGTAGATAAAAGTTTTAGACCAGCGAAATTCTCTCTTTTAAACCCCATATCTAATGCAGTTATTCAGCCTGCTGAAGTAGCAGCTATTAAAGAAAAAACGAGACGCTTTACTGCTCGTAAAGTTGACTGGGAAAAAGTAAGAGACCGAAATAATGAAATAGGAGACCAAGGTGAGGAATTTGTTTTAGAATTTGAAATTGATCGATTAATAGAAACTCTTTCAATAGAAAGAGCAAAAGCAATGCAAAATGTTCAGCATTTGAGTAGATTGCAAGGGGATGGATTAGGTTATGATATTTACTCAATAAATGATGATGGTTCATCTCGGTATATTGAAGTTAAAACAACAAGTGGTGATTTCAATCAGCCATTTTTTATGAGCGAAAACGAAAGAAGGTTTTTTGAAGAATATGGAGATTCCGCTTTTATATACAGAGTATACAACTTTAATAAGGAAACACGACACGGTGATGTTAGAATTATAACTAGTAGCGAATTATTTGCTGACTTCAACTTTGATACTACTACTTGGAAAGTAACACCAAAGGAATAAACACTGTGCCTAACAACGTATATAAAAAAGGCCTTTGTTTAGCCGAAAAATTAGTGTTTGAAATTCGCTACTGCTCTTATACTTGACCCTTATATCCCTCATTCCCCCAACCGCTCGTCTAATTTCCCCAAACTTTCGTGCTTTTTGGCGAAGCCTTCGGTGGCTGAGGCGAGAATTTCGGTGAATTAAGCCAAGTTTTGGGTGGCGTTGCCGAAAACTTCGGTCATTTAAGCGAAGCGTTCGGTCTCTTTGGCGAAAAGTTCGCCCTTTTCACCCAAATTTTCGGTAATGTTGGCGAAAGCTTCGCCCCTTTTGACGAAACTTTCGGTCTCGTCCATACTTTTTTCGGTCTTTTTGATAATCTGTTGGGGTATTTAATAGTTCCGTTGGCTAAACAAGCCCATAAAAAGAAACACCGCAAGGCTCAAAACAGCACCTGCGGTGTAACTACCGTATAACTAAAAGAAAAAGAGAACTTATGGAGTGGGCTCAGGGGTGGCGGGCTCGTCAGGTTCGCCTCCGTTATCGGAAGAACCTCCGCCAGGGAAACGTTCGGCAAGGTCTTCGTAAATAGAGCCTGTGCCTGGCACATTGCCTTTGGCGGCTTGTTTTACGCTATTGTAAAAAATAAGCGCCTGTTCAAACTCTTCTCTGCCCAAGGCCAGCACGGTGTCGTCAATGGCTTCTACCAAAGAGTTCATTTCGCGCAAAATGTGCAGCAGTTGTTCGCGCAAGTCATGGTCTTTTTGAAACTCACCCACATTCAAATAAGGCGGCACCAGATTAGGATGTGCCGAAGCATATTCCAGTGCTTTGCTTACAAATGCCATGCTTTTGTCGCCCTGTCGTAATCCTCTTCTGCGTTCATCAGCAGTAAGATTGATTAAAAATGGTAACGCTGCTTTAATGGCGTTAATACGATTGATAATTTGATTATAGTCTCCCGTACCGAGACTACTTGATATGTTGCTGTAAGGTGCCATAACAGACCTCCTTTGTATTTACTTCATTTGTCGGGCGTAAATGAAAAGGTATAACTTAATTTGATTGCTCTTTCTCTACCCGACTTTATTTATACGGTAATGCTAAAAACGCAACCACCAAATAATTTATTATATGAATAGATGAAAAAACTTTGTTAAAAAGTGTTATTTGAATTGGTTTATTAAACTATATTTGGTTTGTAAACTGGTTGGCATAAATTAAAAAAGCAAAAATGACAACAAAACAGGCTTTCGATAAAAGAATAAAAAGGTTTCTTAAAGAGCAGCCAACCTCAACGGCTTCAAGAATTATTAGAAAAATCGAAAACCAAAACCCAAACCATGATAGCTACTATAGCCTTTTTGACAATTTCTCATTTGAAATTGGGCTTGGAATAATTGCCAAAGAAGTTGTGAATAGAAAAACAGATAAGACCATTGGATATATTCCTTTTTTAAAGTATTACTCCGATAATATCTTAAACGAAAAACCAAGAGTTGTTAGCCTTACAAGCTGTTCGTCTCCGTTGAGTTTAAATCAATGCTACGATTATTTAGCAAAAGAACTTCTATACAGGATTATTAGAATTGAGAACCTTGATACAATAATTACAGAAAAAAATACAAAACTATGAACGAAGCACATTGGCATTTAGTGGTAAATCATATCCCTATCATTTTCCCTATAGTGGGAGTAATCGTAATTATTACGGGTTTTATTTCAAAATCGGAAGCGGTAAAGCGAACGGCTTATCTTATTTTTACCATAGGGGCACTATCCTGCCTTGCGGCTATGAACACCGGTGAAGGGGCAGAAGAAATTGTTGAGGAGATTAGCGGCATTAGCCATGATTATATTGAAGAGCATGAAGAGTCGGCAGAAACATTTGCTTTGCTGTCGTACTTGTTGGGTGCGCTTTCATTGCTTGGCTTATGGGCAAGTTTTAAGAAAAAGTCGTTTTCCACTATTTTAAGTGTTGTTGTTTTGCTTTACGCTTTGGTGGTTATCTACTTTGGCAGACAGGCAGGAACAACAGGCGGTGAAATACGCCATACGGAAATAAGAAGCGATTACAGCGCTCCTGTTTCTGAGCACGAACATGAGGAAGAGCACGATAACGATTAGCAGCCGCAAGAGTCTTTGCCGCAGTCTTTCTTTTTTCTAAAAATTACTTTCTTAAATAAAATAAGAACGGCAACGCCTATGGCAGCTATAACTAATATGTTTTGAAAAGCGTCCATTATTTTAAGATTTGATATGCGATTAATGAAACAATATATGCGGCTCCCGTCATGATAAACATTTGTATTAACGGCCACTTCCAGCCGTTTGTTTCTCTTTTCACTACCGCTACCGTGCTCATACATTGCAGGGCAAAGGCATAAAACAATAAAAGAGAAATGCCCGTAGCTAAATTATAAATTGGTTTGCCTGTATCGGGATTTATTTCGCTTTTCATTTTTTCTTTAATGGTCAGTTCTTCATCTGTTCCTACGCTGTATATAGTGGCTAATGAGCCGATAAACACCTCTCTGGCGGCAAAAGAAGTAATTAACGCAATACCTATCTTCCAGTCGTAGCCCAAAGGTTTTATGGCGGGTTCTATAAACTGCCCTAGTTTACCAATGTAAGAGCTTTCCAGTTTTTTTGCTTCCACTTTTGCTTCTATTTCTACTTCCGTGAGTTGCGGGTTTTCTTGTTTTACTATTTGCTCGGCATTATTAAAGTCGTCTCCCGGTCCAAAGGAAGCAAGCGCCCACAGCACGATTGAAATGGCTACGATTATTTTTCCTGCCTGAAGCACAAACACTTTTGTTTTTTCGAAAACGTTAATCAAAATATTTTTTGGTAGCGGAACTTTATAGTCGGGCATTTCTGCTATAAAAAAAGTTTTCCCTCTTTCTTTTAGTGTTTTATGAAAGATATATGCTAAAAAGATTGCCGAAGCAAATCCCAGTAAATACAGTATTCCCAACGAAAGTCCCTGAGTGTTAAGATATCCTCCGAGCAGTTTTTTCTCCGGTATTACTATGCTAATTATCATAATGTAAACGGGTAATCTTGCGGAACAAGTAGTAAGTGGAGTCACCAATATGGTTATCAGCCTTTCTTTCCATCCTTCTATATTTCTTGTGGCCAGAATTGCCGGAACGGCACAGGCTGTTCCCGAAACCAGTGGGACAACACTTTTTCCGCTTAGTCCAAAAGGCCTCATAACTTTATCCATCAGAAATACGGCTCTGCTCATGTAGCCACTTTCTTCCAAAAAAGAAATAAATAAAAACAAAAAAGCTATTTGAGGCACAAATATTACCACTCCTCCCACTCCCGGAATAACTCCGTTTGCCAATAATTCTGTAAAGTTTCCCGGAGGCAATGCCGCTCTTGTTTTTTCACTTAATCCGGCAAAAAATTCATCGATTAAATCCATAGGCAGCGCAGACCAACTAAACAGAGCCTGAAAAATTAAAAGCATTAGGCCAAAGAAAATAAAGTACCCCCAAACATTGTGAATAAAGATTTTGTCTAAAAGACTTCTAACTTCTTTTTTTTGTTTGTCTGACTTTCTGGTGTAGTTATTTGCCAATAGCTCATTTATAAATAAATGCCTTTTTATGGCGTCTCGTTGCTGTTTTAATTTTTCTGTGGTGGCTCTTTCGTCAACAATGTTTTTTGTTTCTGTGTAACAAGGTTCTGTGGAAAGCTCTTTATAGTTAACGATTAAGTTTTTCAGTTCGTTTATTCCGGTTCTATCAGCCGAGCTGATTAATGCTATTTTGGTTTTTAGCTTTTTTTCAAGCTCTTCTTTGTTTATGTCTATTCCTTTCTTTTTTGCCTTATCGAGCATGTTAATTGCCAATATGGTTGGCAACCCCAGGTCTTTTATCTGGGTGTAGAGAAAAAGGTTTCTTTTAAGATTTTCTACATCTGTAACAACAATTACCAAATCAGGAAAAAACGGACCTTCTTTTTCTTTTAAAATATTTACCGCAACTTCTTCATCTAAGGTGCTGGGGTGAAGGCTATAGGCTCCGGGTAAGTCAATTAGCGTTGCTTTTAAACTGTCTGTAACTTTAAATTCTCCTTGCTTTTTTTCTACGGTAATGCCGGGATAGTTTCCTACTTTTTGGTTTAGCCCTGTAAGGGTATTAAATAAGCTGGTTTTTCCCGTGTTTGGATTTCCGGCCAGTACTATTTTTATTTTCCCGCTCATTCCTTTTCCACATATATTCTAGAAGCTAGGTCTTTTCTAATAATTAAAAAGCTGTCGTTTGCCTTTATGTATATTGGGTCTGAAAGGAAGTTTTTTTGGATAACTTCTACCATAGCGCCTTCCATGCACCCCATTTCAACAATTTTGAGTGGAAGGTCAATTTCATCATTTTTAATTATGATTGCCTTTTCTCCCTTTTTAAGCTCTGCTAGTGTCATTTTATCGGCAGCAAAAGTAGGAAATAATAAGTTTAAGAAATACGCCTTTTTAGGGTATATTTAAGGGGTTTCAGCCTGGCTTTTTACTTATTTGAAAGATACATCATGTTGCACAGCTTAAAAAACAGCCTTGCACCCACAATAGCATCGTAAGTAGAATTGCCCACTTCGTTTAAGTCGAAACCAATTATTTTTCTGCCAGACTTTGCTAATTCCGTAATTAAATAAACGGCCTGATTGTAAGACAAGCCTCCGGGCACGGGTGTTCCGGTTCCAGGGCAATATTGAGGGTCCAGCGCATCAATATCAAAAGAAACGTAGACCTCATCGGTTAGGTTGTTGAGTATTTTTTGGCATTGGTCGTGCCATGTAGTGCCGCCAAACTGTGCCGCTTTTAAATCGTTATCAAAAAAGGTTTTTATTCTTCCTTCTGAGTTATTAATGTAATCTATTTCTTCTTCACAAATATCTCTTATACCTACTTGAACCAGTTTTTCTACGTTATCATTTTGCAGTGCATTATGCATAATGGATGCATGTGAATATTCAAAACCTTCGTAAGCAATTCGTAAATCAGCATGCGCGTCTATCTGAAGAATTGAAAACCGCTTTCCTTCTTCGCTCAAAGCTTCTATTAACCCAAGAGGTGTGCTGTGGTCTCCCCCAAGTAGTGAAGGAAGCTTGTTGTTTTTTAATATTTCTTTGGCTAGCGCTTTTATTTCTTCTTTTAAAACTTCTGCTTGTTGGTTAACCTCATCTATCGCTTGTTCGTGCTCCTCTTTTTCCAAGCCTTGGGCTAAGTCATTTTGATAGGCTACCACTTTTTTTCTTAGCTCATCGTTTTTTGGTTTCCACTTATCAAGGTCGTTTAAACTAAATATGCCATACGCCCAGCAGTTTTCTAAATCAGGGTCATAGAGGTCTATTTGTATAGACTCTTCTATCATTTTTTGAGGAGCCTCTGATGTTCCTGAGCCGTAAGATGCGGTTACTTCCCATGGAACAGTAATGGTAATTATTTTAGATAATTCGTAAGGTTGTGGTAATCCAAAAATGTTTCCGTTGCTAACGCCAACAGAGCTTGGGTTAAAATCACTCACTTTTTAAATAAGATTTAATCGTTTGAACAATTGATCTTTGTAAGATCCTCCTATAGGAATCGGGTCATCGTGTCCGTCTACTATAACATTGTTTTGTTCAATGGCTTTTATTTTATCTACACTAACAATGAATGAACGATGTATTCTTTGAAACTCAGTAGAGGGAAGTTTTTCCTCTATATCTTTCATGGTAGAGTGTATGGTATATTTTTCTTTTTTAGTGTTGATAACAATGTAGTCTTTCATAGCTTCTATCAGCACAATATCTTCATTTTTTACTTTTACCAGCTGTGAGTTTGCTTTCACAAAAATTTCTCCCGAAGACTGGCCTCCTTCAATAATAGAGTAAAACAAGTCTCTCTCTTTTAACACCTCTTTTTCTTTGTTGTGTTTATAAAGCGCCATTTCTATAGAAGTGTGGAGGTCTATTTCTTTGAACGGCTTTATGATATAGCCGTGCGGCTCGGTTACTTTTGCTTTACTGAGCGTTGCTTCATCGGCATAGGCCGTAAGAAATATTACAGGAATGGAAAGGTCTTTCTTTATTTTTTCTGCCGCTTGTATCCCATTCATTTCTCCTTTCAACATAATATCCATCAACACCAAATCGGGTTTTTCTGCATTTGCTATTTCAATGGCTTTTTCCCCTGTCATTGCAGAACCAACAACATTGTAGCCCATTTTTTTAAGGCTGTTTTGAATGTCCTTAGAAACGATGCTCTCGTCTTCTACAACCAGTATGTTATACTTAGCCATTTTTTATTCGTAAAGTTTAAATTCTATTATAAATCTAGTTCCCCTTTCTAACTCTAACTGAATTGTTGCATCAATTTGGTTTGCCAGAGAACTAACTAATTGCAATCCTAGTGTTTCTGTTTTTTCAATGTCTATTTTTTTATCCATTCCCACTCCATCATCTGCTATGCTTAAAAGAATATCCTGCCCGTTTTTTTTCATTTTAATTTCAATGTCTCCTGAGCTGTTTTCCGGGAAAGCATATTTTAACGCATTGGTTAATAATTCATTTATTATTAACCCACATGGTATTGCCAGGTCTAAATTAAAAAAAACATCTTCAACATCAATTTTTAAATTAACTTTTTTTCCCGGTTGAAGATATGTTAATAAAAGATTTGATGAAAGGTTTTTTATATACTCTCCAAAATTAACCCTTGAAAAATCATTGGTTTGATAAAGGTTTTCGTGTATGTACGACATTGACTTTATCCTGTTTTGGCTTTCTTTTAGGATGTTCAGAATTTTTTTGTCGTTAATGTATGATGATTGTAAATTAAGAATACTGGATATGATTTGCAGGTTGTTTTTTACCCTGTGATGAACCTCTTGTAATAAAACTTCTTTCTCTCTCAGAGAATCTTCTAATTCATTTTTTTGTTTTATCTCTTCTGTTATATCTCTGGAAATACCCATTGAGCCGACAATGTTTTTTCCTTCGTCATAAATAAACGATGCTGTTAAGTAAGATACAAACCTTTCTCCATTCTTTTTAACATTCTCTACTTCCCCTTTAAAAAAGCCTGTTTCTTTTAGTCGCTTAGAAACTTTTTCCCTTTCTTCATCATTTGCATATAGAAGATTTGCGTGCTTTCCTATTACTTCTTCGGGTTCATATCCAAATATCTTTTTTGCTGTTTCGTTGTATTCCACTATATATCCATTCTTATCTGTAGAACAAATCATGTCTATTGAACTGTCTATTATGCTTCGGGTATATCGTTCGTTGTCAAACAGCTTTTTTTCAATTTTCTTACGCTCTGTAATTTCTTTTTTAAGCAGTTTGTTGGATGCCTCTATTATTTTTGATCTTACTTTTTCTTCCTCTAATTGCTTTTTAAACGAAATATCTCTAAACGATACCTGTACGGCCTTTTCTCCTTCCCAGTCACACAAAACGGGTTTTAACTCTACTTCTAAAAACATTCCGTTAGCGTCTTTTACTTTCATTTCTATGTGGTCAACATCTGAAACTTTAGCTAAATCGGGATACATTTTTTTTGCTAAATCCAGCTGCTCTTTTTTAATAAAATCGTAGCCGTTTCTGTTTAATATTTCTTCTGGTGTTCTATAGTTTAGTATTTCTGATGCGCGCTTGTTTGCGTATAGTATTTTTCCTCTTTTATGAATAATTATTCCATAGGGAGAGTTTTCTATTAGCTGTCTGTAGCTTTTTTCTCTTCTGGAAATAGTTTGTTCAAACTTTACAGTTTCGCTAATATCTATGAGCGTTCCTTCCAGATAAGGGTTTTCTTCTTCATTTTTTATGTAAGAAGAGTTGACCAAAACCCAAATTACTTTTCCGTCTTTTCTTACTAGTTGATGTTTTATGTTTGTTTTAAATCCGTCTGCCTTCAGTCCCTCTAAATATTCTTCTCTATCCTCATTTTTTAGATAGTGCTTTTTTATGTCTGTTCCTATCAGTTCTTTTGCTCTTTTGTATCCCAGCATTTTTGCAAAGGCATCATTACATTCCAAAACTTTTCCGTTTTCTTCTGTTCTATATACACCCGCTAAGTTTCTTTCAAACAGGTTTCTATATCTCATCTCTCTCTTTTCTAGTAATCCCTCTTTCTCTTTAAGTTCTGTTATATCCCTTACTATTCCTATTACTGACGTTATATTTCCTTTCTCATCTTTTTGAGGATATTCGGTTTCTTCCAACCATATATATTCTTTTTTGTTTTTTGGAAGAAACCTGTATTGAGTGGTGCTCTTTTGTTTTTCTCTTACTATTTTTTCGTTTGTATAAATTCTTTTTACATCTTCAGGATGTATTCTTTCCAGTATTTTTCCTTTCCTTTTTAACTCCTCTAGCTCTTTGTTGTTAAACCCATAAAACTTTTTAAAGTTTGAACTCACATACTTTGACACCATTTTTCCATTTTCAAGTACATTTAAGTAAATTACTTGGTCAATATTTTCAAGGATAAATGATAGCTCTTTTTGTTGTTCTGTTAATTCTTCTTTGGATTTTACAGTATCGGTAATGTCTGTAATAACCCCTGTTATGGCTATATCATCTTCTTTTTTTCCGACTATAGGATACATTCTTTCAAGTATCCATTTATATCTTTCTTCTCCTTTTGGTTTAAATCTATATTTAAAAGAAACCGGTTTCTTTTTCGATAATAATTTTTCTACGGAATCTTTTATTTTTTGTAAATCTTCTTTGTGTATTCTTTCAATAAGAAGATTTTTATCGGACATGTTTATATACTCT